>JBQCCT010000355.1:0-5009 GCA_051961955.1 Solirubrobacterales bacterium | reverse complement strand
GTCGATGCGAGTGCGGAGGGGCTGCAGTGGGTGATGAACGGCTACCTGCTGACGATCGCGGTGCTGGTGGTGACCGCCGGGCGGCTGGGGGACATGTTCGGGCGCAAGCGGGTCTTCCTGGTCGGGATGGCGGTCTTCGCGGTCGGCTCGGTCGTTTCGGGCGCGGCGGGAGATCAGGTGGCGCTGATCGTCGGGCGCGTGCTGCAGGGAGTGGGGGCGGCGCCGATGCTCTCGCTCTCGCTGGCGCTCGTCTGCAACGTCTTCCCAGCCGAGGAGCAGCCGCGGGCGCTGGGGATCTGGGCAGCGGTCTCGGCGGTGGCGCTGGCGATCGGGCCGCTGGCGGGCGGGCTGCTGATCGAAATCGACTGGCGGGTGATCTTCTGGATGAACCTGCCGGTCTCGGTGCTGGGGATCGCGATCACCCTCGCCGCGGCACCGGAGTCGACCGACCCCGCCGCAGGGAACCGAATCGACTGGACCGGCCTCGCGGCGCTCAGTGTCGGGCTCACCGCCGTCGTCCTTGTCCTGGTTCAAGCACACCAGTGGAACGCCTTTGGGCTCGGCCTCCTCGCCCTGACCGGCGGCACCCAGCTCATCGTCTTCTGGCACATCGAGCATCGCGTCCGAAACCCGATTGTCGAATTCGACCTCTTCCGCAACGGCCCCTACTTCGGCGCCAGCGCCGCCGCCTTCGCCCTCGTCGGCTCCTACTGGGGGGTGATGTTCTTCCAGCCCCAGTACCTGCAGGACGTGCGCGGCCACTCGCCGATCCTCAGCGGCCTGATGATTCTGCCGGTGACGGTGCCGATGGTCTTTGTCTCGCCCTTCTCAGGCCGGCTGATCGGCCGCTTCGGCGCCCGCCGGCTGATGAGCGCGGGGATGCTCTGCGGTGTGCTCGGCCTTCTTGTCCTCACCCGGATCACCGCACACAGCTCCTACGCGCTGCTTCTCGCCGGCTACCTGCTCTTCGGGATCGCCCTCGGCCTCGTCTACGCGCCGATGTCGACGGCGGCGATGGCGGCGATGCCGCCGCAGAAGGCCGGCATCGCCTCCGGCGTCCTGGCGATGGACCGTGTCCTTGCCGGCGCCGTCGCCTTGGCCGCCACCGGCGCCGTCTTCCACGCCCTCCTCGGCGACGGCCACACCTTCGCCGAGGCCGTCGCCGCCTCGACCTGGGTAGCGGTAGCCCTCTGCGCCGCCGGCACCGTCCTCACCTGGCTCTACGTCCGCGACCCCGAGAAGCCTCTGGAAGGCGAGCCGCACCACCATATGCACAACAAGCGCTTCCATCTCTAACCACCGGCCTGGCCCCTCAAAAAGATTCGTTTGACAAAGCTCATTCCGACCTGTCCACTCGGATTGAGCCAGACCGCATTCCAGAGCCCTTTCTGCCATCCTCTAGGAGATGCCTTCGTTGTCCGGGGATGAGCTTCAAGAGTTATCGGAACGCCAAGACCCCCGACTCCTCAGAGCCCTCGACGTAGTCGCCCCCGGCGGCGCCCTGCGTGAGGGAATCGACAACATCGTCCACTCGCGGACGGGCGGCCTGCTGGTCGTCGGCGACCTCGACGACATCTCCCACCTGCTCTCGGGCGGGATCAAGCTCGACGTCGACTACACGCCGGCGATGCTCTACCAGGTGGCGAAGATGGACGGCGCCATCGTCCTCAACGGCGAGGCGACCAAGATCGCCTGGGCCAACGTCCAGTTGATGCCGGACCCGACGATCCTCAGCTCGGAGACCGGCACCCGCCACCGCACCGCCGAGCGCGTGTCCAAGCAGACGACCGCGCTGGTGGTTGCGATCTCACAGCGGCGCGACGTCGTCTCGCTCTACGTCGAGGGCACCAAGTACATCCTCCAGGACATCCCGGCCGTGCTCGCCAAGGCGAATCAAGGCCTGGCCACGCTCGAGAAGTACCGCCAGCGCCTCGACCAGGTCTCCGCCCGGCTGACCCAGCTCGAGTTCGAGGGCGGCGGCGTCCTCCACGACGCGCTCTCGGTCCTGCAGCGGGCCGAGCTGGTGACGCGGATGGCGGTCGAGGTCGAGCGATACATCGTCGAGCTCGGCACCGAGGGCCGGCTGATCGAGATGCAGCTGGAGGAGACGATGGTCGGCGTGGCCGCCGACAAGACCGCCTTGATCCGCGACTACTCGGTCGAGGATTCAGAGCAGAACCTGACTGCGGTTCTGCAGGCGCTGGGCCGGATGCCCCACCAGGACGTGCTCGATTTCGGTCGCCTCGCCGAGTTGCTCGGGTACGACCGCAAGGTCAACACCCTGGATTTCCCGGTCGCGCCGCGTGGATACCGGGTGGTGGGACGGGTTCCGCGCATCCCCAAGCTTGTCGTCCAAAAGATCACCCAAGAGCTGGGCGGGCTCGATGAGGTCCTCAGGGCCTCCGACGAAGAGCTCGCCGCCGTCGACGGAGTCGGGCCCGTCCGGGCCAAAGACATCCGTGAGGGCCTGCGGCGGCTCCAAGAGGTTGATCTGGTCGACCGTTACTTGCAGAGCTGACGGCACTGGGCCGTCGTACAACGAAAGGAGTCACCGATTTCCGAGCTAGACGAGGCCACCGTAGAGGCCGTCTTCGAGGAGGACGTGGAATACGTCTGCGACTTCGAGGAGGGCGACAAGGTTGTCTACCCGCATCACGGCGCGGGCCTGGTGATGACCAAAGAGACGCGCGAGCTGATGGGGGAGGAACGCGAGTACCTCACGATCAAGATCCTCCACAACGACCTGACGGTGATGGTCCCCTGCGAAAACGCGGGCAAAGCGGGTCTGCGTCGCGTTATCGACGAGGAGGAAATCAAGAAGGTCACAAACGTCCTCACCGACGACGTCTCCGAGATGCCGAAAAACTGGAACCGGCGTTTCAAGTACAACCGCGAGAAGATCAAGACCGGCGACGTCTTCGAGCTCGCCGAGGTCGTCCGCAACCTCGCCATCCGCGAGATGGAAAAGGGCCTCTCCACCGGCGAGAAGCAGATGTACACGCGGGCGAAGAAGATCCTCGCCTCCGAGTTCATGTACGCGCTCGACAAGGATGAGGAGGGCGCTGAGCAATACCTCGACGGCCTCCTGGAGGAGCGCTTCGCCGCCACTGCAGCCGCCTAGCGCAGCCGCAGTAACCGCCGTCGTCGCGGCCGCCGGCTCCGGGGAGCGCCTCGGGGCCGGCGGCCCGAAGGCCTTCGTGCCCGTTGCGGGGAGGCCGATGATCGAGTGGTCGCTCGACGCCTTCCGGGCGTGCGATTCCGTGCGCTCGATCGTCGTAGCCGCGCCGCCCGGCCACATCGGCGAGCTGGCCGGGCACGACCTCGCCGTCGTCCCCGGCGGCGCCACCCGGGCGCAATCGGTTTCCAACGCTCTCGAGGCGGTGGGGACCGGCTACGTCGCCATCCACGATGCGGCGCGCCCGCTGCTGACGCCGGCGCTGGTCGAATCCCTGGTCGCCGACCTCGACGCCAACGAGGACGCCGCAGGCGTGATCGCCGCCGCCCCCGTCACCGACACCATCAAGCGCGCCACCCCATCGCGTGGTTCCTTTCGCACGCATATCGTGCGAAAGGAACCACAAGTCGTGGAGGGGACGGAGGATCGGTCGCGGTTGTGGCGGGCGCAGACGCCGCAGGTCTTCCGGACTGAGGCGCTGCGGGGGGCGCTGGCGGCGGCGGAGCGGCCGGAAGTGGCGACGGACGAGGCGATGCTGGTCGAGGCAATGGGCGGGACCGTCCTCATCCATCCCGTCGCCGAGCAGAACCTGAAGGTGACGACGCCGCTCGACCTGCGGGTCGCCGAGTTGCTGCTCGCTGAGCGCTAGGGGAGCCGGGGGAGTGCCTCCCCGGACAACAGCGGGGAGGGTCCGGGGAGCCACTCCCCCGGCTTCGACCTAATCGCGCATCAGCACGTAGACGAGCGTCGCCGCGAACGCAAGCTGGCCGATGCCAAAGGCGGTGCCGAGGTTTTTCGCTCCCACGAGGAGAGCGATTGCGGTCGCGCCCGTGAAGGCAAGCGCCAAGAGCAGGAGCTGACGGCTCATTCGGCGCGAAGTCTATGCTCGCCCCATGCTGACCGACTATCACCTGCACCTGCGCCCCGACGAGGAGGGGAGCACATTCGAGCGCTACTTCACCGCCGAGAACGTCGAGCGCTACCTCGCCGCGGCCGCGGCAGCCGGGATCGAGGAGCTCGGCGTCTCCGAGCACGTCTACCGCTTCCGCCAGGCGCTCGACCTCTGGCGCCACCCGTTCTGGGTCGAAAACGCGGTTGACGACCTCGACGCCTACTGCGAGTACGTCCGCGGCACGCCGCTGCGACTCGGGATCGAGTGCGACTACGTCCCCGGCGCCGAGGAACGGATCGAGGTGCTTTTGGACGCCCGCGACTTCGACTACGTCGTCGGCTCGGTCCACTTCGTCGGCGAGGGCGACGCCGCCGTCGACCACGAGGGCTTCGACGTCTGGGAGGGCGACGGCGACGCCGACGAGATCTGGCGCCGCTACTTCGAGGCGCTCGCTGCCTGCGCCCGCTCCGGCCTCTTCGACGTCCTCGCCCACCCGGACCTGGTCAAGGTCTGGGGCCGGGCCCGGCCGCTGCCGGACCGCGACCTGCGCGCCTTCTACGAGCCCGCCGTCGAGGCGATCGCCGCGAGCGGGATCGCGGTCGAGGTCTCCACCGCCGGCCTGCGCAAGCCGGTCGGCGAGCTCTACCCCTCGCGCCAGTTCGCCGAGATGTGCGTCGAAGCCGGCGCCCCCTTCGCCCTCTCCTCCGACGCGCATCTCCCCGAGCAGGTCGGGTATCAGTACGAGCGGGCCTTGGAATTCCTCGACGAGATCGGAGTGGGGGAGATATGCCTCTTCGAGCAGCGCCAGCGCAGTCTCGCTCCGCTTGGGAGCCGGGTCCCCTGACCGTGGTCGGCCTCGGCTACGACAGCCACCGCTTCGCTCCGGGTCGGCCGCTGATCCTCGGCGGCGTCAAGATCGAGCACGACCAGGGCCTCGAGGGC
>JBQCCT010000354.1:0-34533 GCA_051961955.1 Solirubrobacterales bacterium | reverse complement strand
GGTGACTTCCTCGGGGGGCGGCACTTCGATGTCTACTTCGGGTTCGATTTCGACGGTGTCGCCTTCTTCGTCGCCCCCGGTCGCCGGCACTTCTTCCAGGCCGGTTTCTTCCCCGCCGGGGTCAAAGTCAGGGGGCTCGGGCAGTTCGATCGACGGCGAGGACCCTTCCCCTTCGCTGTCGGTCTCGCGCGCCAGGGCGACGCCGGAGAAGACGCTGCCGATCACCAGCATCGAGCACAGCACCAGGGCGAGGAGGCGGCGACCAGGAGAGGAACCCGATCGCAGGTCGGGAGAGATGGAAGTCAGATGCTGAATCAGGTTTGCCATCGGTTCCTCCTCGCGCCCGTCGAGGGCGTGCTTTTCAGTTCATGGGGTCGGCTACGCAACGGAAGCTTTTTGCGCCCGAGCTGTCGTCGGGGACGAGCCCTACATCTCCGTTGTCTGCGATGTAGAGGACTTCGAGCTTGCCCGGCCGACTGCTGGACGGGTAGACCTCGCTGGTCAGTTCGCCCCCAGGCGCAACTTGCACCTGCGAGCTCGCGCGGGCGATCATCAGCTCCTGCTGGGTCGGCAGCCGTCGACCGGCCCTTTCGCGGTTGTCGGTGAGGGAGCAGTCAAAAGCCGCACTGCCGTAAGCCTTCGCCGCGCGTGGCTGGGTCTCGACGCAGACATCGGCGATCGGGATCGTCGGGGCGAAGGCCTGCGGGCAGCTGTCGAGGAAGCGGGAGGCAGGCTGGCCGCCGAGGCGGGCTGCGTTCTGCGCGCGGGGGACCGGCTTCAAGCTCGACTCTTTCACCACCCTGCCGCCGATCGAGTTCGCCTTGAACTGGTTGCCCGTCAGGCTGTGCTTCCTGATGTCTGAGCCGTCGATCTTGGAGACGGCATAGGCGCCGCCGGTTCCCAAGGCGAGAAACAAAGCCACGGTCGCGACGACGTTTGCATAGGTGAGTCGGTCCAGCAGCGCTCTCAGCATCGGGAACCCTCCTCGGCTTTAGGTGATCGGCCTATCCCGCAGAGCATGGCCGTCCCTTCACTCGGACTGCAAGTTCATGGCTGTCGCCGGGCTCTAGCGGATAGGTCGCCTCGCCGGGCAGGTGGGCTCGGAAGCTGAAGTGCTGCACGCCGCAAGTCCGCCGGAAGGGATAGGTGATTCGCCAGCCGCCGTCAGCGTCGCTGTGGATCGTGCGGAACGTCTGCCATTCGTCGGTGAGCAGGACCTGTAGCTCGATCAGCTTCCCCGCCTCGGGCAGCGGGCGCCCTTTGACGCGGCCGCTGAAAGTGACGGAGCCGCCGTTCAGGACGTGCTTCGGCTTGACCGCGATGGTGGACGTCGCCGTGACCAGAAGGGTCGCCGAGCCTTCGACCGGGAGGATCGTCGCCGTGCCCTGGTAGACGAATCGGAACCGCCGCGAGGAGCGCGCCTCCACCTCGTAGGCAAAGCGACCGTCAGCGTTGGTCGTCACCGTGTCTTCAAGCTGCTCGGTCCCTTCCCTCGGCTGGGAGTAGACGAGGACCTTGGCGCCCTCAAGGGCGTGTCCGGCCGGGTTGACGAGCCGGCCGCCGAGACGCACGCGGCGACCAAAAGCGACCTTGTCGCGCGGCTCGAGGACGGTCCGGCGCTTGCCCGTCTTGGTCTTGGCCTTCCCGATCACCCCGGCCTTCATCGAGGTCGCGACCCGCAGCGGCAGCCGCAGCCGCATCGGCTGCCCGTCGAGGCGGCGATCGGTTGCGGCCAGATTGTTCGCCAGGTCGTGCGCGTTTGCCCGCAGTTCGTAGTCGCCGGCCGGCAGCGCGGCGTCGTCTATCCGGGTGACGAGGTGATCGCCTTCCTGGGTGCTCGACAGCACCTGCCAGCTACCCGAGCCGGCGCGGCTGATTTCGATCCCGCCGCCACCGACACCGGAAATCCGGTCAGTGGCCTGGACGGAGATGCGCGTGGGGTCCTCGGCGCTCGGGGTCTCAAAGCCGAGCTGCGGCGGCTCGGGGTCGAAGCGCAGCCGCACTGGCCCGGAGGCGTTCGCGGCCTCCTAGTTGCCAGCTTCGTCCTCCCGCCACAGTCGCAGCGACCACTCGGCCGGCGAGGGCACGGTGACGTTTTCGATGGCCGCGATCGCCGCCCCGGCGCGATCGCCACTGACACATTCATCGCTGCCTTCGCGACAGAGGCGGTAGTGGGCGGCGGTAATCGGAGCCCGATCGGGTTCGGCCGGGTTGGCCCAGGAGAGATCGAAGTCATTGCTGTTTCGCCAGGTCTCGCCGCCGCCGACCCCTACCGGAACGGCACCGGGCGCGGCGTTGTCGATCCGCACGGTGACGGCGCCCGATTCGGCGCGGTTGCCGGCCGAGTCTTCGGCTGCGACCGCCAGCGGCTGCGAGCCTTCGGCTGCTTCCGCAGTGTTGATCTCAAAGCGCCCCGACCCGTTCGGGCAGGGAATCTGCTGGGAGTAGTCACATTCGCGAGGAGCCGTCGCCCGCGCCTGGCCGCCGACTACCGCCGACGTGCTCTTGATCCCTACGTTGTCGGAGGCGTCGTAGTCGAAAGTCTGCTTCCCGCTCACCCACTCCCCCAGGGCAAGGGGCGAGCGCTGGGCGATCCCCGCCGATGGTGGAGTGCCATCGACCACGGTCGCTTCGGCCGCGAAGGTGCGGATGAAGTTCTGGCCTCGGGCCGAGCAGAACTCGCGCGATGGGGCGCCGACGCAGACGACCCGCTGGACGATCCGAGTCGCGCCGCCGAGGTCGTAGGAGCGCAGGCGCGGCCAGCTCGACGCCTGGGCCACGTCGGGACGGGGGCAGTGGTAGTTGGCGCGGACATTCCGAATCGAGACGGGCGACGCGCCGGGGCGCTCGGCATAGAGCTGGAGGGCGTAGCGACAGTCGCGCCGCTGCGCGTGGCCCGACCAGCGGAGGCGAGAGAACGTCGTCCCCGGCGGGGCGTCGAGCTCGAAACCTGACTGCGCCCCGCGCGCCACCTTTCCGGTGCCGGGGACGTTGGCGCTGACCAGCCCGCGCAGCCCCGGCCCGAGCGGGTTGCAGGCTCGCCGCCACTTCATCCCTCGGGTCGCGAAGTCCTGAAAGGCAGAGCTGACGTAGCCGGCGTCGTCGGCCTGGCAAGCCTGGATCGTGTATTCGCCGGCCGCCGCGGGGCGAGGAGTCGCGAGGCCGGCGAGGATCACGAGGACGCCGGCGATGGCTGCCGCGCCGCGAAGGTCTCTCAACACCAGGCGCATTACGGACCCCCGAACTGAGGCGAGGAGTTCGCCGGGACGGGAGCAGGTTCGGCAGGCGGGGGTTCATAGGCGGCTTCGGGTTCGGCTTCGCTGTCGGTGTAGCTCGGGGAAACCGGCTCGAAGCTGTCCTCGGGCGGCGGGGGTTCGGCCTGCGGCTGCTGTTCTTGCTTCGGTTCGGAGGCAGCCGGTTCGGGAGTCGGTTCCGGGGCTGGCGCTTCTTCTACGGGCGTTTCGGCCGGCGTGTATTCGGGGCCGGTCGATTCGGCTTCGGGCGGCGCGGCGGTTTCGGGGTCAGGTTCGCCTTCGGGCTCGGCGGCGATCAGCCCCGTCGCGGCGCCGATCGGATCGACGCCCTGCTGGACGCAGTAGGTCGCCGCGCCGCCGCCGATCGCCAGGCAGCTCGCGATCACGGCGCCGACGGTGCCGGGCCGCGCGCCCGCGAGCGGGGTGGGATCGACTGCGCGGTAAGTCGTCGTCGCCTGCTGCTTCACCTGGGCGCCGCCGTCGAGCACCTGCTGCTTGAGCGCCGCGATCCTCTCCGTCGATGCGTGCGCGATCCGTCCGAGCAGGCCGGGGCTCGCGCCTTCGACCACCGGGGCGGGAAGCATCGCGCCGGCCTTCTCCCGCCAGGCGACCAGACGCTCGCTGAACAGCTCGCAGCGGCCGCAATGGGAAAGGTGCTCGCGCGCCTGCTCTGACTCGTCCGGCGAGGCGATGCCGCAGACGAAGCGCATGACAAGGGGCTCGCCGCGATCGCAGCCGCCGCCGGCCAACCGCGCCAGGATCGCCCGCGCCTGGTCCATGATCTCCAGGAGGTCGCGCTTGACCGCCCGCTCCGTCAGACCGAGACGTTCGGCGATCTGCGGGCGCTTGTAGCCGGCCCCGTAGAGGGCGAGAACGTCGCGCTTGCGATCCGACAGCGAGGATGAGACCTCCTCAACCAGCATCGACAAGTCGGCGTCGTCTTCTAGGGCGATCAGCTCGTCGACCGGGCCGTGGTCCTCGGCGCTGATCTCCTCCAATCCCTCCTCGACCGAGTCGACCATGAGCTCGCGATGGTGCAGGTCGGCTTCGCGGCCGAGGCTGCGATGCGCGGCAGTGCGAATCCAGGCATAGACCTGACCCGGAGCGCTGATCCCCTCGGCTTCGTCTAGGAAGCTCTTGCAGGCGTACTGAATCGCTTCCTCGATCGCGTCCGCCGAGCAGTCTGGGTAGCGGGAGGCAAGCTGCGCTCGGAGCGCTCTCCCCCGCGCTCCGCGGACCAGGCTCTGGAGCAAAGCGTCGGTGCCGTTTGGGGCGGTGGCGGTCGAGACATCGGAGGCCATCACTTCAACAGGGCACCGAGGAAGGAAAGTGGACCCCCCATTCACCGCCCTCGTCGTTCTCACGCGGACCTCCGAGACACCTTCGCGAGCCGCGGATTCGCGTGCGACTCCGTGCAACGGAAGCAATTACCCACTTTTAACTACGGCTAATCCGACAGTTTCTAATCAGTGCCGCAAGCTTTTCGTGGCATTCCAGATAGTCGGCGTCGATGATGGGGTCAACGCCAGTTTTCGGTTTCGTAGGGAGTGAATCGCCACGAGGAAATCCGGCGACAGCTTCCTTGCCTACTTCGGCGCCTTCGGCACCGTCTGGACGCTCCTACGTGACTTCGGCCTGGAAGCCACGGCGACGCTGATCGTCGTCGCCTTCGCGGCGGGTGTCCTGGTCGGGCTGCGCCTGCGGATGATCCTCGGCAAACGCGGTTAGCTCGTGTGGCTGTAGGTCCGTTCTGCGTGCCGCCCCAGGACCGCCAACAGCAGAAAGGGAACGCCTTGATCGAGGGTTCCCTTCCTCCCTGTGGCCTGAGCTGCTGGCGGTCCTGAGCGACACCTGCACAGCTTCAAGGGCGCGGGCGCGCATGTGACCCACAGACCTCGACCGCTTCAATCGCGTTCTCCTCAGGCTGGGAACTGGAAGACGAATCCGACGGGTGGGGCCGCCGGTGGCGGTGGCAGCCACTCGATCCCCGACAGCAGCACGTCGGCCTTGACTTCCAGCGCACCCGCGATGCGGATCATCGTGTCCACGCGGGGAATCCGCCGCCCGTTCTCGATGAAGCCGATCTCGGTCCGGTGCAACAGGCAACGGCTCGCCAACGCCTCCTGAGAGAGGCCAGCACGACGGCGGGCCTTGACCAGGTTCCTGCCTAACGCGAGCGCGGTCGCTTCGTCCCTTCCCCTGCCGTCCATCATCGTTCTCCCTGATGGAGAGTCGCGTAGGTCGACCCCGGCAGATCAGCCTTGCCCATCAGCGAGTAGCGCGCTCCGTCCGGTCGCATTTCGGACCGATAGAGACCGACGCGCAGCCCCTCGAAGGGACCGCGCAGACCCGCCGGGATTGGACGATCCGGACGGTTGCGGACCACCTCCGGGCGGCGTGACTTGTGATCGGCAGTCCGCACCCTGGCGACGGTCAGGTGCGGCCAGAACGCCCGCTCCCTGGGTTCGTAGATGTAGAGCCCCTGGTTCGTGAAGACGGACCGCAATCCGATCTGGAGGACTTCCGCCTCCGGCGATTTGGCCGGCAGGGCGAACACGCGAGGAAGCTCCGGCGTCGGCCCTTTCGCGACGACATCGCCCAGCTCGACTAGGGGCGCGGGCGCTGACGCGCACAGCTCCCGGATCGCCTCCAGATAGCGGCCAACCTCCCGCTGGGGACGATGGCCGAGGAACATCAGGACTATGCGCAGCCCGGTGTTATGACGCAGCGCGGGGTCGGTCAGCGCCTCCTGCTGCCACGCCTCGGCCTGGCGGCGCACCATCTCGGGCAGATCGAGGGCGACGAGCAGCCGCACCCTGCCGCGTCCTGGATTGGCACCTCCATTACGGCTCGTCATTTGCGGCGGGGAGAGTCGAGGTTGCCGGACACCTTTTCGCAGGTCTGATGGCCGATCTGAAAGCGCCGGTTGGTCTCGGCATCCCTTCGCCTCGACTCAGCCTCGTCGCCATGCTCGATCAGGATCTGGGCCGCTTCGTCCCGCAGACGCCAGAGGAGCTTTCGTAGCTCGTGCGCCGGCATGGTCAGCACGTAGGTCTCACGCGCCTCGTACTCACTCCACCCGATGTCCTGCAAGAGCCGGAAGTCTTCGGCGAACTCCTTTCCCATTCGTTCGACGGCGGCGAAGTTCTTGGTCCGCTCCAGCGCCACCCAGAAGTCCTCGATGCTGCCGAGGTGGTTGCGGACCAGCTCGTACAGGCCGTCGCGCTCCTCGCGGTCGATCGTGACCTCGCTTTGGCCGGCCATCAGGACACGACCTGCTCGGCGTCGGTATAGACGAGGACGGCTTCGCAGGCCCGCATCGTCGCGACAAGGCTCTCGATGGGGGCGACCGAGTCTCGTTCCCGGACTGCGTCGTGGAATCCGCCCTCGGTTTCCTCGCGGATGCGCTTCATCAGCGCCGAGAGCTCGGGGTGCGGCATCGTCAACTCGACTTGGCCGCTGCTCCCGTCCTCATGCCAGCCGAGGTCCTCCAGCAACCGGAAGTCGTCGGCAAACTCTCTCGCCAGCTTTTCGGCGCCAGGAACGTCGTCCTGGCGCTCCAACAGGGTGAAGACATCGCTCAGACCAACCAGGTGAGTGCGAACCGCCTGGTAGATCGCCTCCCGCTGATCGCGGGTGAGCTTGATTGCTGATCGGGCCATGTGCCCCCCTTTCGGTGAGGGCACCTAGAACCGCCGCCTGGGCGGCGTCAATCGAAGCTGAGACGGGTACCGTCTCTCCCGCATCGAAGGTTGGTTCTTCGGTGCCGGGCCCCGGGGCGCGACCACCCCGCCGGGGCCCCGTATTCGCGTTTCTCGCGGGCGAACGTAGGAGGACTGGAAGCCCTGCGCAAGGGCTGGAATCGACCTCTCTCAGACCTCATGTTGCCCCAGGCGTTGCCCCAGGGCGTTTTTTGGCCGATTTCGAGGTCTCCCAAAAATGCGGAAACCCGCTTGATAAGCGGGTTTCCGTCCTATAGCGGGGGCAGGATTCGAACCTGCGACCTTCGGGTTATGAGCCCGAACCAGGGGTCCCGCTGGACTACGTGGGGCACGGTTTCAAGCGGTTTTTGCGAGATCGAGATCGGCTGGGATCGGCTGGACTCTGTGGGGCTTCTTGCCCCATTTCTTGCCCCAGCAGAATCCCTCTAGAAGCTCATGACCGGGCCGTCGGCGTTAGGGAGCTCGGCCAGCAACTGGCTCAACTCCTCCGCCGACAAGGGCATCTCCGCTAGCCAGTCTGGGTCTTCCTCGAGCAAATCTTCCAGCGCCCCATCATCGATCAAGTTCTCGCGGTGGAGCGGGCCCCGCGACCAGCGATCCGAGATCGAAGACTCCTGCCACAAGAGCTGTAGCGATCCATCCAGGTCTCGGAGGACGTAGGTGGAGTTATGGCTTTCCCGCAGCAGAGACGTGAATGGGTGCTGCGCCTCGTCCAAGCCGGCATAGCCCTCGAGGCCGCCCTCGGTCGCGTCCTGCTCGGCATCCGTCAGCTGCCCGAACTCGTTGGCGGCGTCGAGTATCGCCAGCGTGTCGTGCCGGCGATCATCTAGGCGATCAAGCAAATCCATTCCGTGAGTGTCACCGAGGGGGCGGACGCTGGCCCCTTGCTTTCAGACGAATCAATGGAGATTGCGGGGGAAGCAACCGACCAGCCTGGACAACGTCCGCTCGGGCTTTGTATGCTCGCGGCGCTCTTGAGGCTGGAGGACTCGACCTAGTCCAGTCCGCCTTCGGATGGAGCACCAATCGACATCGGTACCTCCCAGAAGGGGAGTGCCGCCCACGAGAGGAGACGCAATGAGAACCGTGCCTCGCACGGGTGCCGTCCGGGCTTTATCCGCGCTTCGAAAGCGCCACCCGCACGCCGCCTGCTCACGGTCCGTCGCGATAGCGGCCCCGTAGAGCCCTCGACAACCAACGCACCGCCGCTCCAGGCGTCGGCTCGACACGACCTCGTCTTGTCGCTCGCACGCTGAGGAGCCTCCAACGACTCCGGCCTTGAGGCCGCACACAAAGGAGACAGATCGATGTTCGAAGTAGAAAACGCAGACTTCATCGCAGACAAGCTCGCCGCGGAGCTACTGCCCAACCAGGAGTACCGGGAGGCGTGCAAGAACGCCCAAGAGGCGATCGAACGTCGCCGCCGCGCGGAGATCGCGGCCGGCATCGAGCCCGCAGAGGGCCTGATCGAGTTCGACGTGGATTGGGCCCTTCATGCCCAGCAGGACGACCTCTGGCAGCTATGCGTCGCCGACAACGGCGACGGCATGACCCGGCACGAGCTCGAGCGCTACATGACGACGCTCGCCGTCACCGGCGCAAACCGGAACCAGTCGATCACCGGTAACCAGGGCATGGGGCTGAAGATCGCCGGACCCACCCGCCACAAAGAGGGCGTGCTGATCCGATCCATGAAGGACGGACAGCGCACGATGATCCAGATCGGATGGACGGGTCGCGAGTACGCGGCCAAGCCCCTCAACGATCACGGTGACGTCGTCGTGGAGGTACCCGAGGAGCTGTTCCCCGACTTCATCCTGGAGCAAGGGTCCGGAACCGTCGTGACCTTCGCCGGCAGCGAGAAAGGCGCCAACACCGTCGTACCGGCCGATCGGAAACGGATTTGGCTCACGAAGTACCTGCACCAGAGGTTCTTCCGAATGGGGCAGGACAGCAGCAGGCTCATGGTCCGCCAGCCGGCGAAGGAGGAAAGCGAGTGGCCGGCCACTAGGGAGGAGGCGGAATCGGCCAACTACTTCAACCGGACCGAGGTCGTTGGAACGGGTGGCCTGTGGGACCAGTACGCAGACCGCGAAGGCACCGGAAAGCGCGGGGCCGTTGACCTGCCGGGCCTCCCGTCGGCTGCGATTCCGCCCGCCCGAATGCATTGGTGGATATTGCCGCCGAGCGGCAAAGGCTCCGACCTCACCAGCCGCACCTACGGTGGTGGCAGCCTCGCGATCCTGTTCCAGAACGAGCTGCACGACTGGCGGACCAGCGGCCAGGCCAACCCGTTCTTCGCGCGGTTGGGGATCATCTTCGGCAAGCAGCGCATCTGCTTCGTCTTGGAGCCGATCGGCGAGAGCACCGCGTCTGACTTCGCCCGCGCTCACGTCCTCGTCAACGGCCGCCCGGTCTTTGAGACCGATGCCTGGGCGGTATGGGCAGATCAGTTCCGCGACCCCAGCCGTATGCCGGAGGCAATCAAGCAGACGGTGGTCGAGGAGCAGCAGCGCCTGCACGAGGAGGACCCCGACCGCGCGAAGCGGATCAGCTCAAGGCTCAAAGAGGTGTTCTCCATGCTGCGGCCACCTCGTGCGCGTCGCGACCCCCGCGGGAAAACCAAGGCCAGCGGCGACGAGGTAGCGGGATCGGGTGGCAACGATGGCGCTGCATATGAGACCCCTATAGGACCGGGGCCCCGGCAAAGCAGCGGCGACGCTGCACAGGGAATCGGCGCCCTCCTGCCACAGGTTGGTGAAGATGGCGAGCAAGCGAGCGAGGTGTTCTCCCTGCTCAAACTCACGCCTCGCTGGGTCACCGAGGAGGAAGCCGAAAACCTCACCATCGTCAACGCCAACGGTAAGGGTCTTCGCGACCGCGCCGCAGCGGTTGCGGGAGTCGATGGCTTGACCGCTTCGGAGCTGCTTCTCAACCTGGAGTTCCGCGGCTACAAGTCGATCCTCGAGCACCTGAGCGATTGGGGGAACCCGGACGGCGACGACTCGACGGCCGCCGCGATCGAGGCTCATACCCAGGAGTGGATCGAGCAGAAGATGGTCGAGGCGGTGACGGGGTTGCGCCAGCTCCAGAACGGCTCGACCTGGACTCCCACTGCTTATGACGCCGCCCTCAGCCCGGTTTCCCTGACGGCTGCCTTCATGGCCGACCGCTACCACACGGTGCGGGAGGTCAAGAGGCTGATCGGTCCGCTTCGGCAGAAGCCCGCAGCGGCGTCGACCGACTAGTAGAGGCCGATGGCCCTGGAGCCCCCGGCTTCCAGGGCCATCGGCCGGCAGCACTCAAAGCAGGTCCTGCTCGATCAGCGCTTTGACGATCGCCATCGTCATGATCGGCGGCACCGCGTTGCCGATCATCGTCGCCAACTCCGTCCTCTGCTCGACGTGGCTGAAATCCATGAAGTCCGGCAGGAACTGCAACCGTGCCGCCTCATGCGGGGTGATCGTCCGTGCGGCGCCGGGGTGGACGAAGCGGCCCTGCCCCATCGACCCGAACCCGCTGGTGATCGTCTGGGCCGGCTCATCCCAGCGCAGGCGCCCGTACATCGAGACGTAGCTGTGCGCATCGTGATGGCATTCGGGACGCATCGGGTTCGGTAGGTCGAACTTGTTTTCATCCATGAGCCACTTCATCCGCTTTTCGTTCTCCTTGCTCGGCGCGGACGCGGTGTCAAACAACGTTCGACCGTCGATGTCCTCGAGGTCGCCGATCGCCCATTTGACCGTGCGCCCCGACTGCTCGGGCAGCTCCTTGAAATCGAACGCCTCGTCCTTAGTCGCCACCAGGACGTGCCGGATGCGTCGCTGGGGGGCACCCAGCGCATAGAGATCGAGCGTCTGCGACTCGACCGTGTAGCCGAGCTCTTTCAGCGCTTCGGCGCAGCGGCTGACGGCCTTCCGTCGGTCCCTCCCCACCCCACGGACGTTCTCCACGATCACCGCGCGGGGCTTGATGAGACGAGCGACCCGCGCCACCGCGAGATAGAGATCGTTGCGAGCGTCGTCGTGCCGCGTGTGGTTGTTCAGCGCCGAGTGGCCCTGGCATGGAGGCCCAGCAAGAAGCAAATCCGCCTCGGCGGCCTGATCGAGTATGCGTTCCTCTGTCTCGGTTCCCTTTGCTGCTTCTCCATCCTCAAGGACGCCGGCCAGATCGAGTCCCGCAACTCGATCGGAGTCAATCGCGAACGTCGATTCGATTACCTCAAGCGCCGGGAGCCAGTGATCGACAGCCAGCAGCAACTCGGCGGCCACCCCGGCCCGGCGAGCACCCTCGATCGCGCCAACCGTCATTGCCCCGCAGCCTGCGAACAGGTCTGCGATCCCGATCGAAGATTGGGTCTTCTCCCCACCAGCGACAGGCAAAGACGAGCGGAGGAAGTCTAGATCGGTTCCCTCGGTGGCGAGCGTGCTCACCGGCATAAGCCTAGGCTGGAGGGCAGGCGATGAGTCGCGACGAGCCCCAGCGAAGCCATCGGAGCCGGTCCCCCTGGAAAGGGGTCCCCAAGGAGCGGCGAGCGATCATGCGCGCGAACAGGCGACGGGACACTGGACCTGAGCTCGCTCTGCGAAAGGCCCTCCATGGAATGGGACTTCGATACCGGGTGGACTTCCCGATCCGACCTGCCGGAGGACGGCTGGTTCGGCCTGACATCGTTTTCCCCGCTCGCCGGGTCGCCGTATATGTCGATGGGTGCTTCTGGCACGGATGTCCCGTCCACGGCACCCGGGCGGCCACCAATCGCCGGTATTGGGACGAGAAGATCGCTTCCAACCAAGAGCGAGACGTCCGAATCAGCGCAGCCTTGGAAGCCGATGGCTGGACCGTGCTCCGGTTCTGGGAACACGAGGACCCTGGCGACGCCGCTCTCCTCATCAGGTCCGCTGTACTCGCCGACTGATGAGCAGAAGCGAACGCGATTGCCGTTCGCGCACTCGCTCATGATCCGCCCTCCGGTAGTCGGAAGCTCATTGCCTTCGACGCCGTCATTGCCGCCTCCCGACAATCTCAACATCCTCGTAGAAGACGGCGGCGACTGTCTGATCGGCGGATTCGATGTCGTCGGAGGTCCAGCAGACCTCGTTGTCCCATTCCTCCGCACCAGGTAGGAACTCGTCCAGCCTCAGCGCGATCAGCGAGTCCGTCGCCTCGGTGACGGTGCCTGTCGCCCCCGCTTGGGCGACGAAGTGCGGGAAGCGATCGACGCTTCGCCGCAGCCGGCCGCGCGAGCCGAGCGAGGGCAGCTGCTCAGAGGCGACGGTGCGAGTCATTGTTGACCTCCCGCCGCATCCCTGAGCTTGTAGCCGTGGGTGTGGCAGTTGACGACCAAGCCGTCGGCGCCCGCTTCGCGCAGCTTGCACCGGGCGCGGCTCGCGTGGGAGTCGAGAGTGCGGACGCTGCCGCGACCTCCCCAAAGCTCTCGCATCAGCTCCTGCTTAGTGAAGACGCGGTCGGGCTCGGTCGCCAGCAGCGCCACCAGTTCGAACTCACGCGCTCTCAGCCGCACCTCGCGGCCAAGAACCTCGACCCGGCGGGCGGCGGGGTCGACCAGCAGCGAGCCGACCCGGACTGGAGCCTGCCGATCGGGCTTCGCGGTGTCGAAGATGCTGCCGTCGAGGTGCCCCCGGCAGAGGGAGCGCCAGTCGTCCTCCTCGACCATCTTCGCCTTGACCTGCCAGTGCCCGCCGTCGCTCAGGCGCACCTCCAGCTCGCCCCCGTCGATCCTGATCGCGGCGGTGGTGAAGCGGCCCGGTACCAGCGTCATTGGAACAACCCCCTCGCCGTATCCAGCATCCGCAGCGATTCCGCCGCCAGCTTCTCCGGGCCGCACTCGCAGACCAGGAACGGGTCGGGCTGCTCGACTTCGCCATCGGCATCGCCGACGAAGAGGCAGACCAGGAACTGCTCCCGGCCTTCTTCTTCGGGTTCTGATTCGGCGACCCGAGCGCCAGTCTTCGCGATCACCTCGATCGGGTCCGTGATCCACAGGTACGGGCTGTCGGCGGCGGTGCCGGCGTAGATCGAGGCCGAGTAGACGCCGTCGCCAAGATGCTCGGAGCCGACCCAGGCGAAGGCGCTTCGGTCGAAGTCGGGATGGGCGTCCAGAAGCCCGAGTGCCCGGTGGTCGACCCGCCCTTCGACGGTCGGCACGGCGGCGATCGCGGCGCCGTCCAGCAGGCGCGGGTTCCTGATGATCTCGGCGTCGGCGTAGAAGGCGGCGATCACCCGCTCCTCGTCCGAGGCGCTGTAGTCCACCGGCGCCTCGCCGTCCTCGGAGGTCCACCAGACCTCGTTGTCCCATTCCTCCGCGCCGGGGATGAAGTCGTCCATCCACAGCGCGATCAACGTCGGCGAGGACTCGATCACGATGCCCTTCGCTCCGGCCTCGGCAACGAAGGGATCGCGCCGCACGGACCGCCGCAGCCGGGCGCGGGCGCGGGCGGGCGGCAGCTTGCCTCGCTCGCCGTTCATGCTGCGGCCCTCAGCGCCGGCTGTCCTGAGAGAGGCATCGCCACCGGCTCGTCGGCTGCCGGCGGGAGGTCGGCCACCGGCAGGTCGAGCGGCGCCGCCTCGTCGCCGGGCAGCAGGTGCGTGTAGCGGGAGAGGGTGAACGCGGCCGAGTGGTGGCCGAGCGCCCGGCTGAGCTGGAGGAGGTTCGTCCCTCGGCTCAGGTGGAGGGAGGCGAACGTGTGCCGGAACGTGTGAAAGCCCGCCCACGGCGCGTTGACCTCCTCCACGATCGGCTTTAGATGCCGGCGGCGGAGGTTGCCGGACTCAAGGAGGTTGCCCGCCCTGTTGGTGAAGACGAGGGCGGTCGAGTCCTGGTCCTCCATCGCGGCCAGGTGACCTCGCAGCCGATGGACGATCGAGGCGGGCAGCCGGACCTCGCGCCGGCCGTGCTTCGTCTTCGGCGGCTCGATGCGGCCGCGGACGATCCCGCGCCGGACGCAGACCTCGGGGGTCGATCCGTCTAGCTGGAAGTGGAGGCGCTGGAGCGCAATGGCCTCGCTGATCCGCAGGCCGGTCGCCGCCAGGACTTCGAAGAGCAGCTTGTACTGCTGCGGCGCCATCGCCAGCACCGCCGCAAGCTGCTCGCGGCTGAACACCTTGATCTCTTCCTCGTCGTCCTCATCGACGTCCTCGCGATGAGGCAGCGCCAGCCCCTGAGAGGGGTTGTGGCGGATCAGGCCCTCGCGGTTCGCCGTCGTCAGCGCCGCCCGCAGCGGGATGACGATGTTGGCGATGGTCGAGTCGCTGAGGCGCTTGCCCTGCTCGTCCTCGTCGGCCAGCCAGTCCACGAAGCGGGCGAGCTGGTAGGTCGAAATGTCGACCAGCTTCAACTTGGTCGAGAAGTACGGGTGGGCGTAGTTGGCGATCAGCCGCCGGTATTCGTCGCGGGTGTTCTCGCGGAAGCCGCGACGCCCCTGCCCGCGATAGCGCTCCACCCATTCATCGAGGAAGGGCAGGAAGGCGATCGTCGTCGGCTCCTGGAGCTCGCCGCGGTCGCGGTCGGTGTCGCTCTCCCGCTTGATCCTCCGCGCCGCGTCATAGGTGCGGGCGCTTCGCTTGCGTTGCTTGCCCGCGACTTCGATGACAGCGACGTAGCCGACGACGTTGCCCTCGCCATCGACGCGCTTGTAGACGCCGGGCGTCTTGGTCTTGACGAGCCGCCGCCTATCGCCGCACCCGCCACGGTCCGAACGGACCTCCGTATCCTGGGAAATGCTCATGAGTCACCTCTCATGGGCCGGGGGCGGGCCGTCGCAAGCGGCGCCGCCCCGTTTTGCTTTTCTCGGACAAAACGTTAACAGGACGCAGCGGCTTTGGCGACCCTTCGGATCGCCCGCAATCCCCTTGTTAGTGGGCCATTCGAACGGCCGGCTCACGGCCTCTCCCCCGCCTTCGTCACGTAGTCGTCAAGCGTCCGGCGGCGGTAGAGCGGCGTGCGCCCGTCATAGCCATCGGGGGCGAGCAGACCGGCGCTGGTCAGTTCGTGGATGCGCCTGCGCGGGACGCAGATGTAGCGGCCGGCGGCCTCGGGGTTGAGATAGCCGTCCTCGGCGACCTCGCCGCGCAGGCGCTCGGCGACCTGCTCGGCGACCGTTGCGGCCAGCGCCGCCACGAAGCGGTCGTCGGCCCGAAGGACCGGCATCCCGAAGGGTCGGCGGCGCTCGCTGGCGGCCTGCGCCCCGCCCATCAGTGGACCTCCTCTCCCAGCCAGTCGACCGTCTTGCCGGGGTCGGCGAGGGTCCGGCAGATCGGCGCGAACGGCCCGCGCCGGGCAAGGTCGTCGAGCAGGCAGATCGAGACCTCGACCTCCGGCGTCTCGGCGAGATCGGGGTCCTGGGCGCAGAGCGCCAGCACGGTTCGGCGGCGCTCCTCGAGCCGGTCCTTGCGCCGGCCGGAGAGGACGACCAGGACGGTCGGGAAGACCGGATAGAGCCGAGACCACAGCGCCACCGATCCGCCGCCCGAGCCGCCGGCCGGGACGGTGCGGCGGTGAAGGCGCGCGTAGCGCCCGAGCTGGCGGGCGAGATCGGCGGCCGAGCGCCTTGCGCGATCGAGCTCCACGAAGCGGTAGGCGATGCTGGTCTGCCCGCCGGGCTCGGCGAGCTGGTAGGTGAGAACGGCGTCGGCGATCAACTGCTCGGAGGTCCGCCGGCCCGGCGGCGGCCCGAGCGGGTGGGCGACCTCATGGAACCAGTCGAAGGGACCGCAATCGTCGCCGCGCTCGCGAGCTGCCCGGACGAAGGCGATCCCGATCTCGTTGACGCCGATCGTGTGCTCCTGCAGGGGCCCGGCCGCCTGCTCGGGCGAGATCAGCCTGCGCCGGGTCTCGGCGCGGTCGGGGATCGCATCCACCACGCCGGCGCCGCTCTCGGTCAGGTGCCACAGCCCCAGCCCGCCCGGCAGCGGCGTCGAGGTCGCGATCCCGAGCTCTCGCAGTTGCGCCGTCAGGTTCTGCGCCCAGCGCAGGGAGGCCTGCGGCATGTGCAGGGCGTGTATCTGGCGAGTTGAGAGGAGGCGGTGCTGATTGAGGCTTTCGATCACCTCAACCGCCGTCGGCCCCAGTCGCGGCAAGACGCGGTCGGCTTTCATCGCCCCTGCCCGATGTCGAGGGTTTGCCGCCCGCCGCTGGCATGGCTCGACTGTCGGCCGGAGCCGGCGAGGCGCTTGACGATCTCCTGCGGGTGCCGGTCGAGGCGGGTGAGCGTCTCGGCGACCGGGACGCGGCCGATGTTGCGGTCGATCGCGGCGTCGAGCAGCGGCACGTCCTCGGGCCGGCGCTCGTCCGGAAACAGCTCATCGACCGGGACGCCCACCAGCCGGAACGGCGGGCTGATCTCGCCGTCGAGGGTCACGGAGGCCAAGCTGTGGAAGCGGGCGAGCTGGCCGATCGTCTCGGCGCTCACCTCGCCGCCCAGCTCGCGGGCGAGGAGGCCGGCGCCTTTGGCGTTGAGCGCCGTCGTCACGAGGTGGGAGCGGTTAGTGGTGACGGCGTCGCGGGTCGCCGCCGTCAGGCGCTCGGGGTTCTGGTTCAGCAGCAGCGCCCGGACCGCGTACTTCGCGACCTGCTCCAGCAGCGCCGCCAGGGTGCCCGAGGAAGCGCCGTCATATATCTGCACCTCGTCCAGCCAGATTGAGAACCAACGGCGCAGCTCGGGCTGGACGTCGGCCCGCGACTTCGCGGCGTGGAGTGCGTCGAAGACGACGAAGTTCGCGATCAGCCGGTCGCGTCCCGAGCCCGAGCCGGGGCAGACGAGGACGATCTTCCCGGCGTCCATCGCCGCGCGGATGTCGTAGGTCGCGAGCGGGTTGCCGAGGAGCGCGGCGGTGGCCGGCGCCGCCCGCAGGCGGTCGATCAGGTTCGTCACCGGCGTTATCGCCTCGGGCGGCAGCAGCGGGAAGCGTTCGGTGAAGAACCGGCGCACCGGGGCCGAGACGTGCGGCAGCACCGCCGAGCGCCAGTCCTCGTCGCTCAGCAGGACGGGGATCTCGAAGATCGTCGGCGCAAGCTCGGGCGGGAGCTTGTGGGCTATGTCCACCATCGCCTGGGCGGCCTGGGTGGTGAGGTTGAGGGCGCGGGCGTTGATCTCGTCCCAGCGCAGCGCCGAGGAGAAGGCATCGACCACGGCGTCGACCTGGCCGGCGGCTCGCCGCCGCGAGCGGCCACGGACGGCAAACAGGTTCCAGGCCGGCTGGTGGTCGGGGTCGGCGAGGTTGACTTCCACGACCCGCTCGCGCAGCCCCTCCTCGGTCAGGTATCCCTTGATCCGTTCGATCGCGTCGAGGTGAGGATCGAGGAAGAGGCAGCCCTGTCCCGAGCGGGCGAGGTGCAAGAACTGACCGATCGCGGTCTCGGTCTTGCCGAACCGGCTGCGGCCCGACATGTAGAAGAAGAAGGTGTCGGCCAGCTTGACGCCGACCGTCTTCTCCCCCACCTCGGTCTCGACCTTGCCGAGAGGCAGCAGGCTCGCCTGCCCTTCGAAGGTCGGCAGCCCCCGGGGCGGCGGCGGCACCGCGCCGCCGGAGCGCAGGACGTTCGGCGCCGCGCAGCGCTTGCTCGGAGGCTTCAAGAGCCCGGCGATCTCGCTCGCCGTGACGACCCGCCGCCGCGCCGGGCGGAACAGCCCGGTCGCCATGCGCCGGTCGAAGCCGCCCCGGCGCCCTGGCAGGTCGGAGCCGAGGAAGGCGACGCCGGGGATGCGCAGCCCCGAGACGCGCAGGTGATTCTCTCCGGCGAAGGCGTCGAAGGCGGCGAGCAGCCCGGCGAGCTGTCCCTTTGCCCGGCCGGGAACCGGCGAGGCGATCCGGACCAGGACCTGCATCTCGAACAGCGGCTCGGCGGTGCCGAGCTTTCGGGCGAGCGCCTGACGGCCGACCCAGCGCTCCACGAGCTCGGCCGGCGGGGCGCCGCCGCGACGGCGATCGCCGCCGAGGAGATCGGCGAGCGCTTCCCCCGGCGGCGGGGCGGGCTGCCGGAGTCGGGCGCGGCGCAGCAGCCGCCGACGCAGCCGGCGGCGCTTTCCCGGCGTGACCGGCAGCAGGTCGACGCAGATCGCCGCCTCCTCGCCGCCGGCCAGGTTCATCCCGTCGAGGCCGCGGGCGAACCCCGCGAGGGGGTCGGGGTCGAGCCCGGCGGCGTTCAGGGGCTCGCTGCTCGGCCTCGCAAGCACCAGCTCGGCGCGGGCGACCTCGATCTCCTTCGGTTTCGCGTTCTCGACCTCGGCCTTCTCGGGCTCAGGCGGCGGCTCTGGAACTGGCCGAAGCTCCACGCCGTGATAGGCAGCCAGCGCCGCTCGCAGCGCTCCGCTGGTTCGCTCTGGTACCTCGATCCCGTAGCGGAGCCTTCCGTCCTCGTCGCCGTCGAGCCGGAGGCGGACCGCGCTCGCCGGGGCGTCGAGGACGCCGCGAAGCGCTCTCCTGGATCGGCTGAGGCCTGAGGCGAAGCGAAGGACGGAGTCGGGGGAAGGATCGAAGGAATCGGCGGGGATGGCGAGCATCGCCACGCGGTGATCGAGGGCCCGACGAGTGACAACGAGGCGGGCGACGAGCACCGCACAGGCGAAGCTCAGCAGAGCCCCGGCGAGGCTGATGACGGCGGGGTGTCCCGCGAGCTCCAGGAGCGATTGCCCCCATCGAGGAGCGTTCGACGTGAGGACGATGATCGCGGCAGCCGCCGCGAGGAGGGCGAGCGGGACTGCGTCCCGCCGGTTCGACTCATTCACGATTGGACCCCCTGCGGGCTATATAAGCCAGCGAATCGCGCTCGCCGCGATGCCAGTTCCGAAGCGAAAACGGACGCGCGCCGCTAGGTCCGGGCGCGAAGTGCAGAACGAAGCGCAGGGCGAAGTGCAGAACGAAGCGCAGGGCGAAGCCGACCTCGATCACCTGCCCGGCTCCTCGCGGTCGAGACTGTGGCGGGCAGCTGCCCCCACGACGAGCCGAGCGACCGGCGGGCAGACCGCGTTGCCGATCTGCAAGAAGCGCCGGGTCCGCGACCCCTGCCAGGGGTAGTCGGCGCGGAAGCCCTGCAGCACGGCGGCCTCCTCGACGCTGACCCGGACCGCGTTCTTGTGCTGGGACGGCCACCTGTCCCCCGGCTGCCAGTTCGGGTCGCGGTCCTTCGCCGAGGGGGCGGCGATGCGCGGGTCGGCCAGCACGGTCGTCGCCGGACGCTTCCTCGTCCACTCGGGCCGGCGCTCAGCCATCGCCTTCGCCCTCCCCCTGCGGGCGTTCGACCGTCCACGAACCCGAGGCCGAGTCGATCGTCAGCGCCGGGCAGATCGCCGGGCGGCTGAGGCCTCGCGGGCGGCGGCCGCTGTTGGTCTGGTTGTTGGTGTGCGTGACGGCGTCCTGCGCCCAGCCGAGCGCGTCGGCCATGCTGACCCAGGGCAGCAGGTCGCGCTCCTCCTCCCGCACCTCCTCAGGTCGGCGGGAGTTGTAGGAGCGGTGGGTCGGCGCCGGCAGCTCGGCGGGCCCGTCGAGGGAGGCGATGAGATAGGCGCGCTTGCGGGTCTGCGGCACCCCGTAGCGCTCGGCGCTCAGCACCCCCGCGGCCGCGTCGTAGCCGTTGGCGGCGAGCAGCCCGGCGAACAGCGACCAGAGCTCGAGGACGCCGGGGACCTGCTCCAAGGCGATCCAGCGGGGACGGAGCGCCACCGCCCACCGCAGCGGCTCCACCGTGAGCAGCGAGCGCGGGTCGCGGCAGGCGGCGAGGTGTTCGGCCCGGGTGTCGTTGCCAGCGGCGAGCTCATGAGCGCAGGCGATCACGCGCTCCTTGTCGAAGCGGCCGAGGTTCTTGCCGGCGGTCGAGTAGGCCTGGCAGGGCGGCGAGCCGATCAGCCCCCAGACCGGGGCGAACTCCAGGGGATCGAGCGCGGCGATGTCGGCTTCGATCCGCTCATGCCCGGCGGTGCGCGCCGTGGCGCAGGCCCACTCATCGACGTCGATCCCGATCGCCGTGTAACCGAGTTCCCGCAGGCCCTCGTCCCAGCCGCCGGCACCGGCGAAGAGGTCGATGATCTTGCCGGGCTGCATCAGCTCCTGGCCCCCGTCGTAGTCCGAGACCGGGGACGGTTTCCCCCCGTCGAACGCCGGGCTCGATGCGCCGAGCCGCCGGCCGCAGGAACCGCGCGGCGAGCCGGCGGGTCGAAGCTGCGGGTCGAACAGCTCGTGCAGAGCAGCCCGGCCTTCGCGGTCGATGAGCCGGTCGCCCGGTTGCCGTCGAGGTCAAAGCCGCCCCAGCGGCACCACCTGATCCCCAGCGCCTCGGCCTCGGCCTCTAGGGCTTCGATGCCCTCGGCCCACCATCTCGGCCAGAAAGCGCGCATCATCGCCCGCTCCTCGTCGGCCTGCGCGAAGGCGCCGCAGTTGCACTCGCCGGAGCGATGCAGCAGGGCCGCTGCGTCGGACTGAGGCAGATCGAGCCGGCTGCGGTAGCCGGCCATCTGACCGGCGGTCCAGTCGATCAGCGGGCTACAGAACTTCGCCGCCCGCCGGCCCGTCAGCGGCTCGCGCTTCGACCGCCGCCTGCTCTCTGCCTTGCGGGCGCCGGAGAGGAAGAGCACCTTCGAGGTCCGGGGATGCCCGGCCTTCGTCTCCCTGAGGACTTCTTCGATCCGGCGCTCCTTCAGGCGCGAGTACGCCTTGCCGTGCTGGCCGGGGCCGGGGAACCCGCGCGGAGCCTGGCCGTAGAGCTTGCTTGCAGTCCGGCCGGCGCGCTTGTCCTCAGCGATCATCTGATCGACCGTCAGAGCGCCCCGGCGACCGACAGCGGCTCGGAACCTGCTCCACCACAGCTCGTCTCCGAGCACCATCGTTCGGTAGGCGTCGCCCGAGCGCCGAATCCTCAGCGGCTTCCCGAGGAATGCCGCGAAGGACCGGACGTGGTCCTCGACCCCGACGATCGCCGGCTGCTCCGTGCTCGGGATCGCCGTGCCGGTGTCGATGTACAGCAGCTCGTCGTAATGGTCGCGGCAGCGATGAGCGAGGACCCCGGAGTCGCCCCCGCCAGAAAAGAGGCAGTAGGTCTTGATCGGCTGCCACCGCTCCCTTGCCTCGGCTATCAGCTCCTCAGGATCGCGCTGCCGGCCGGAATTGAGTGCGATCTGCTCAGCCATCGCCGTCTCCGCTCACGTCGAAGACGGGGGAGTAAGCCCGGCCCGAGTCGCGGTAGCGCCGCAGGAACCGACGCCAGCCGCGACGAGCCTCTTTAACCGTGGAGGCGCTGACGCGCAATACCGCGCGGTGGCCGCGCGCCCCGACCAGGACGACCCGCAGTTCGCCGTCCCGGTAGGGGACATGCTGGAGCGCCCGGTGAGATCGCAGAGCGCGCGCCGCCCGTCGGGAGGCGGTGCTGCTCTCGATGTCCTGGGGATCCTGCCGGCGGCGCGGCGGCACCGGGCTGTCGGTCCGGTGAGATGCAGCCGGGGGCGCGGGCACGGCCCGATCGGGAGGCGAAGCACTCGCCGAGGGATGGGCCGGCGCGGTCGGCCGATCGGCCTGGCCGGCTGCGAGGACGAGCAGCGCCGCGAAGCCGACGAGGATCGCGCTGGCGAAGATCAGGATCGCCCGCGCCGCGCTCGGGTCGAGCGGGCGGTCGAGCAGGACGCGGAGCCGGTCGATCATCCGGCCTGCCCTCCTTCGGCCGCAGGCGGCTGGGCGTAGCCGAAGATCGGCGCCGGCATCCCCCACTGAACAGCCTGCGAAGGGAGGAACGGCCCCGAGCGGGCGACCCGGTCGCCGAAGTTGCCGTCGATCGTCGTGATCTGCCCGCCGGGGAAGACGCGCTCGACGATGCCGACGTGGTCGCTCGCTTTCGGCCCGGAGCCGTAGAGGACGGCGTCACCAGGTGCCGGGGTCGCGCTCGGCGGCAGGACGCGGGCTCCGTTGGCTTCGGGGGTGGAGAGCGGCGGATCGCCCGGGGCCGTTACCGCGAAGGGGCCGCCTTCATGGGCCTTGGCCCATTCGTAGATCGTCCCCGAGTAGGCATACGGGGCGGTGCCGCCTTTCAGCGGGACGCCCGCTTTCTCCCACACCCAGGCGACGAACAGCGAGCACCATTCGACGCAGGGGCCGTAGGGATTGCAGTTGGAGCCGGGCGGGCTCTCGGCGGTCCCTAGCTGGCTCTCGGCGATGCGGACGATTTCGCTGCCGCTCGCCCCGCCCGATGAGGAGCCACCGCAGGCAGAGCCGCCGCCGCTCGCTTCCTTGCCGGTCGCGACCGGGCTCGTCGGCGCAGGTGCGCCCTTGCCGCGGAAGCCGTATTCGACGGCCCGCTGCATGACTTCGTCGGCGTAGTTCGCCGAGGAATCCGAGCAGGCGCCGTAGTAGTTGCAGGCGGCCTGGCGGTAGGCAGCGTAGGAGTCGCCGGCCAGGCCGAAGACCGGGCGCATCATCCGCGCGGCGGTGAAGACCGCGTCTGCGGCGTCGAAGGGGTTGGCGCCGCCGCCGTCGGCGTCGACCTTGTAGCGATCCCAGATCGTCGGGCCGGGTCCGGGGCTGCACGCCGATTCCGGAACGATCGCGATCTGCATCGGCCCGCCGCAGCCGGAGGGGTAGACGTGGGCACAGGCGCGGTGGCCGCACTCCTGGTAGCCGATCGAGGCGAGGAAGGCCCAATCGACATCGAAGCGCTTGCCCGCTTCCTGGTAGATGCGCAGACGCTTCGGCGGGATCGCCTTGACGGCGGCCTTCGTCGGCGGGCCGGCGACGGCGATACCGCCCCCGCCCATGCAGCCGATGCTGCTGCCGAGGATCGCCATCACCGTCGCGGTGATGGCGACGACGACGACCGCCAGGACGCCGGTGGCGAGCAGGAGAAGGAGCGATCCGCCGCGACGCCGCGCCCTCATCGCTTGCCGCCCTTCCGCCGCCAGCGCCAGCGGCGCCGGGAGGGTCCGGACTCGCGATCGAGCTTCGCCTGCGCGGCCGGCGGCTTCCGGGCGGCCTCACGGCTCCGCTCCGCCTCGGCGCGCAGCTCGGCACCGAGGCTGTCTTCGCCCCCGGCCGGGGCGGTGCCCTGGCGAACCGGGGGGCGACCGGCCTGTCCGCTCGGGGCGGCGTCGCGCTTGGGAGCACGGCCACCTTTTTGCTCGCTCTCGGACCGCGTCTCGCGCTGCTTCGCGCCTGCCGTGTCCCTCTCCCCGGAGGCGCGCTTGCGCCTGCCGGCGCCCTTGGCGGCAGAGCCGCCGCCGGTCGCGGCCTCGCGGGACGAGGGCCGGACCGCAGCGTCGGAATCATCCTTCTCGGCGCCGCCGCCGGATCGCTCCCCCCGCCGGGGGCGCTCGGCACCGTCGCGGCCGCGAGCGCCGCCGCCCACCGGGGCGCTGTAGCTGGTGCCGAGGAGCGGGGCTCGGCGCGGGCGTCCGGGACGAGTCGGATCGTCGCCGCCGGCTCCCACGAACCCGCCGAGGGCGCGATCGGAGCGACCCATCATCGCCCGGCCTTTGCGCCGCAGCGGTCGCGAGAGTTTGCCGGCGATGCGCCCGCCCGCGTAGATCGAGAGCAGCTTCAAGGAGGCGTCACGCCCCGGCGCCCTCGGCCCGGTAGCGATCCCGATCAGGCTGTCGGCGAGGGTGCGCCGCTGGAGGAAGACGGCCCAGAAGAAAAGGGACTGGAGGCCGAAGGACATCAGCCAGCCGAGCTGTGCCGTCGCGCTCGACAAAGCGGCGGTGACGGCGAGCAGGACCGCCAGGATCAGCGAGTAGGCCGCCTTGCGCAGCAGGTAGCCGGCCAGCTTCTCCAGCCACCCCTTGAAGAAGTCATGGCCTCGACCGGGGATCACCGCCGCGATCAGCGCGGCCGGGCTGAACGCGAGCAGGAGCAGCAGCAGGACCTGGGCGAGGATTACCCCGATCGAGAGCGCGCCCAGGAGCAGGAAGGCGCCGAGCTCGCCGACGAAGAGGACGAGCGCCAGGAGCAGCCGCTGGTACTGGCCGCCCTCCTCCATCGCGTCGGTGGCCGGCTTGTCGGCGACGCCGAGCCGGTAGCCCTTGGTTTCGGTGTCGGATTCGGGAAGCTCTGAGGCGTCGCCGTCGTTCAGGGCTTCGTACTCGGCGTCCCGTTCGTCGTGTTCTTCGGCGCCGTTGCTGTAGCGGAGGAAGTGAGCCGCGTACTTGTTCGCGTTGTTGATGCAGACCTTGCCGTCGGCGGTGATCTCGGTGCCGGACTGAAGGCGGCGGGCGAGCGCGGCGTCGCGGGAGGGGTTGGAGGAGAGCGGCCGCACCGCGACCGATTCGGGATCGCTGTCTTCGGAGCCGGTGCCGGCGCGGGCGCAATGTTCAAGGCCGCCGAACTCGAGGACGACCCACGGCTTGAAGACGAGGAGGTCAAACAGCTCGTTCGCGGTGTCCTGCCTCGCCTGAGTGGCGCTGGAGGCGTTGCCGTCAGAGGAGATCGACAGGAACGCCCCCGACATCGCGTTCGTCCAGCCCGAGACGGCGCCGATCGTGGCGCCGGGCTGGGCGACGAAGAACAGCGCGCAGACGACGTAGATCAGCGAGAGCCCGAGCGCCCCCGCCGTCTCGGTGTAGCGGCGCTGGACCAGCGCCTTCCACATCGCCCAGATGCCGGCGATCACGACCGCGAGGACGAGCCACGGCTGGCCGAGGACATCGGCGTAGATCGAGTGGATCGCCCTGGCGACCGGCGCGAGCGCCCCGGCACCGCCGGTCGCCTGCGATCCGTTGACCAGGTCGAGCCCGAAGGCGAAGCCGAAGAGGGTGATGAGCAGGTTCGCCAGGAAGCTCGTCGCCAGCCACAGCAGCGAGGCGAAGAAGTAGGCGATCATCGGCGGGACGCCGGAGACGTCCACCCCGCCGGTCAGCGACGCCGAGACCGCGTCGAAGTGCTGGTCGAGGGAGTAGTTCAGCAGCGGGTAGCGGCCGGCGATCCCGCCGCCGCCGAGCTGGGGCGCGGGGCCGACGTTGCCCCAGACATCGGTGGCCGCGCCCGCGAGGGGATGCGCCAGCAGCACGATCAGGGTCGCCAGCCCGAGCGCCACCACCACGCGCCGCCGCCGGCTCACGCCGCCACCGCCCGCGGGGTGTTGTCGAGCGCCGCCAGCAGCTCGGGAAAGACGAGGTCGAAGCGCAGCTCGCCGACCCGGCCGTCGAGGTCGCGCATCAGGCAGAGGCCCTGGCGGTATTCGCGCAGGCGGGCGCGGGCGGCGTCGTCGTCAGCGTCGAGCCCGATCTGCGCGATCCCGGCCCGCGCCTCGGCGTCGGTCTCCTGGCCGAAGAGGAAGTAGACGCCGAACAGCTCGGCCAGCTCCCCGAGGTCGGCGAGGCGCTGGGTCGCGACCAGGACCGTCGCGTTCAGGGCGCGGCCGAGCCGGATGATTCGGTTCAACAGCGAGCGGCCCTGCGTCGAGGCGAGCAGGAACCACGCCTCGTCCAGCACGACCACCTTGTGGCGGCTGCGGTCGCCGGCGATCAGCCGCAGCGCCAGGGCGGCGACCAGGGAGAGCGTCGCGACCGACACGCGCTCTGCGCGGGTGTAGGTCTCGCGCGAGGCGCCGGGGTCGGGGAGGCTCAGCCCCGGCGTGCGGATCGTGATTACCGAGCGCTCGACCTCGATCGGCTCGGCCTTGCCGCTGCCGAAGCCAAGCCGAGCCAGGCCGAAGTCCGAGAGCACGTCCAGCGCCTCGGCGACCTCGCGGCCCGCCTCGGACTCGGCCGAGCGCAGCCGCTCGATCACGGCGGCCAGGCTTCGCTCGCCGGCCCGGACCGCGTCGCGGACGGCGCGGTCGATCGCGACCTCCCAGGAGGGCGGCGGGTCCCGCAGCAGCTCGATCAGGTAGCTGGACGCCAGCTCCTCGCGCAGCTCGGGCAGCCCGATCGCAAGCGGGTCGAGCTTCCCCCGGTGCTCGGGGTCGCCGGAGAGCTCCAGGACCTCGACCTCGCCGTCCAGCTCGGCGACGCGGTCGAGGCCGTGATCGGGCTTGGGGTCGAAGTCGACCACCAGCGAGCCCCGCCGCTGGGCGGCGAAGGCGATCGACTGCGCGGCGATCGTCTTGCCCGAGCCGAGCGTTCCGGCCAGGAGCACCGCCGAGGCCCGCGCCTCGCGCGGCGCCTCGGTCGGGTCGTAGAAGACGGGACGGGCGCCGCCGGCCGGGGAATAGCCGATGTAGATGCCCTCGGTCGAGCCGACGTGCGCGGTCGCGATCGGCACCGAGGCGCCGAACTGCTCGACCGTCATCTGCTGGACGTAGTCGGGAACCGAGCCGCCGCCGGGCCGGGGCAAGTGGTCGGCAAAGAGCGCGTGCTGGAGCCCCCGCGGGCGATGCAGCGCCACGTCGCCGAAGCGCTCGCGCAGCGCCGTGGCCCGGCGCTCCAACTCCTCCCGATCAGGAGCGCCGACCGCAAGCGAGATCGAGGCCCGCAGCATCGGCGGGTGCGCCGAGGACTGTAGGATCGCCTCGTACTCGCGGGCGAGCTCACGGTCCTCCTCGGCCAGCACCCCCGGCCCGCTCGCCCCCTCCAACTGCTCGCGGTAGGCGTGCTCTACGTCGAGGATGCGCTTGCGCACCTGGCCGAGCGCTTCGCGGTTGCCGATCCATTGCGCGTGCAGGACGGCGTCGACCGGGAAGCCGGCGTCTTCGGCCGGGCCGAAAAGGACCTCTGCGGCGCCGGGGAACTCCGCTTCCTCGGCGAGCGACCCGGCGCAGAGGAAGGCTTGGTAGGCGGTGCCTTCCTCGGCCTCGATCTCAAGCGAGGGCGGCTCGCCGGGATGCTCGGTCGCGGGGGCGTTCGCGCAGCTCCAGAGATCGTGGGAAAGCGGCTCGTAGGCGACCGAGCCGCCCGGCGCGACGACGACCAGCGCGTCGGGCTGCCAGTGCGCCTCAAGCGCCGGCTCGGCGACCCCCCGACAGGCCGCGCGGCGCAGCAGCCATTGCAGCTCCTCGGTCGATGCCCGCTCCAGGGCGAGCGCCCCGCTCAGGCGGTCGAAGGTGCGCTGCTCGACCGCGGCCAGCGCCTCCAGCTCCGAGCCCGAGATCGGCTGCGGAGCGCCGACGCCGGCCACTTCCTCGACGCGGCGGCGAAGGCGCCCGAACGAGCGCAGCGCGCCGGGGCCCCGTCCGTCCTCGGAGAGCGAGACCGAGACGTAGACCTCGGGGACGTGGGAGCGGAGTTCGCGCAGCCTTGCCGCGTGGCCCTCCAGGTAGCGCCGCCATCCCTCGGCGTCGGCGTGGCGCTCGTCGGCGAGGTCGGCGAGGTCGGGCGCGTAGCGCTCGGCGGGGTAGGCCCGCTGGACCCTCCAGATCGAGAAGTCGGCACCGGCCAGATGGGCGAAGCGCTCCAGCCGCCGCAGCAGCCCCCACTTCTCCGCGGTCGGCAGGAAGGGATAGGCGATCGTGTCGGCGCGATAGAGGGCCGCCGCCTCGCCGCCCGGTCCGATCAGGACGTTCCGCCTCGCGTAGCGCAGCGGGAAGGCGGTCATGGGCGCACCTCCAGGACCTCGCCCTCGCCGAGCGCCAGCCGGCGGGTGGCGACCTCGCCGCGCGCTTGGCGACCCGGCGCCTCCGCCACCTTCCGGCGGCGCAGCCGTCCCGAACCGCGCACCGCGACGGCTTCGGAGAAGAAGACGATGGCCGGCCCGCGGACCCGCCCCCGCCGCAGGCGAGGCGAGCGCTCGTCGGGAGCGACCCATACCTCGCCGCCGAGGAGATGCCCGCGACCCGCCGCCGGCAGCGCGCGGGAGAGCGAGCGCCGGGCCGGGGAGAGGTGGGCCGCGATCCAGGAGATCGCGAAGCGGTCGGCGCGGCGCCCGTCGGGGGTCGCCTGCGTCGCGAGCGTCGCGACCGCCGCCGGGAGCACGATCAGCCGCAGCGGCCAGTCCAGCAGCCCCAGCAACACGCCGCCGATCCACGTCGCCGCCAGCGCGCCGAGCGCGGCGACCGATCCGCCGACCCTGCCCCCGGCGCTCGCCCCCGCGATCCCGGCGAGAACAGCGAGGACGAGCGCCACCGCCCCGGAGCCCGAGCCGATCGCGATCACCGCGAGAAGGGCGGCGCTCGCGTAGGCGAGCCAGCGAAGCGGCACTCCCCCAGGTACCGGCAGCGGCCGTCCCTCGATCGAGTAGATGCGCCGCTCGGGGCGGAAAATCCGCTGGTAGGAGCGGATCGGCTCGAAGCCGTCGCTCACGGCAGAATCCGATCCCCGATCGCCCGCGCCGCGGCGGCGACCTGGTCAGGAGAGAAGACGAGCCAGCCGACCAGGATCGCGGCCAGGAGGAAGACCGCGAGGTCGGTGAACTTCCTGTTCAGCAGGAAGATCAGCCCGACGATCGCGATCAGGCCGCCGTAGATCGACGCCGCCCAATGGCGCAGTTCGGTGCCGATGTTCCGGCCCACGTCGTTGCCGCCGGCAGCGAGCGCGTCGGGTGCCAGCCACAGCGCCGCCGCGAGAACGAAGGCCGCGAGGACCGCCAGCCGCCGCCTCACGAGAGCGCCCCTTCGACCGCCTCGACGTACCAGCGGTCGCGCCGCAGAAGCTGAAGCCGGTAGGCGAGCGGGTAGACCGCGCCGGTGGCCGCGTCGCGGACTCGCGCCGTGGCGAGCGCCGTGCGTCGGGCTCCTTCCCCGCCGCCGAGCTGCTTCACGCTCGCGACCGCGAGGAGTTCGAAGCCGCCGCCCGGCGGCGTCACCGTCGCTCCCGGCGCCAGCAGGTAGGAGAGATCGCCGGGTTCGCTCGCCGAGAGGTAGACCGGCAGGAAGCGCCGGACCAGCTCGGCGATGGCCCCGGCGTCGGGGCCGGCGAGGACGGGGGGGGCTACCACGCGCCCCGCGACTCCCGCCGGTCCGGCGACGAGCGCCGGCACCCCCTGTGCCGCCACCTCGCCCGCGCCTTCGCGGACGATCGGGACGGCGAGGTAGAGGGTGCGGGCGTCGCCGAGCTCGCAGGCGACCGTGACGATCGCCTGCCCGCTGCCGAGGTCCCGGACTCCGGCGACCTCGGCCTGCTCGACCTGGGCGCCTGCGCCGCTCCCTAGATGGGCTGGAGCCGAGGTGCCCGGTGCGAGAAACGGAGCCAGCGCCTGCGGCGAGGGCTCCGAGAGGTAAGTCCGCGCGAACCGGATCGCGAAGGCGGCGGTCGCGGGATCGCTAGTGCTGTTGCGCCCGGCGGTCGCCGTGTCGGCCCGCCGCGGTTCGCTCAGGACGCCGGAGATGCCCCGCAGGAGCAGGAGCCCGACCAGCGCCCACAGCGCCACCCGGCCCGCGGCCCGGAGCACCGAGCCGACCGAGCGGCTTTCACCTTCGCGGCGCTTGGGTTGGGTACCGATTCCTACTGACACTTCGAAAACACCTCCGTTGTCGCTCTTGGCGCCAGCCGGTTAGCTGGCTCACGACAACGGGGAGCCGAAGTGCCGAATTGGTCATAACCACATGCGCATATGGTTATATGGGTGTGTCAATTCCACACACACAAACAACGGGCGACGCCTTTGACGCCGCCCGTTTGTGTGTGTAAACGGAAACCTTCTGATCGAGGCGGAGTTCAGCCGGAGGAATCCGCCGAGCTCGTAGCGAGCCCGCGAGCGAGCTGCTGGATGAGCCACCAGCCCGAGAAGTCGACCAGCTCGTAGCGGACCCACATGCCCTCCTGGCGGCGGCTGACGATGCCGGCCTGGTACAGGGCCGCGAGATGCTTGGAGACGGCCGGCTGACTCACGGAGACGCAGGCGGTGAGCGCGCCGACCGTCGCGCTGCCCCGGTCGTTCAGGACCTCGACCAGGCGAACGCGGATCGGATCGCCCAGCACCTTCAGCATCGCGGCCACCATCTCCACCGTTTCCGCCGACAGCGGCTCGTTTCCTACCGCTGCCGGCGAATGCTGTTTCGAATTACTGACCATCTCACTACAACAGGGCGCCGAAGGTGAAAATTGGCCCCCTGCCATTTTCCAAATCGGCATATGGTCGATTCGTGACACAAAAAAACTCCGGCCCTCAGAGAGGGCCGGAGTCAGTTACTTCCTTCTGCGGGAGCTGTCAGCGCAGCCGCAGCTCGGTCCCGGCATAGATCAGGCTCGGGTCGCCGGTTCCGATCCGGTCTTCGTTCAGCCGCCACAGCCGCCCGACCTCGGCTTCGATCGCCTGCGTGTCGGCGCCGGGTCCCAGCAGGTCGGCCGCGATCTGCCACCGGCAGTCGCCCGGCCGCACGACGTAGGTGTCCTTGCCGGCGAGGTTGCGGCCGGGGTCGGCCGGGGTTGCGGCGACGGGTCGAGGAGTCGGCGCCGGCGCTTCCTGCTGTGCCGGTTCGGCCGGCGGCGCTGCTTCGCCCGGCGCTGCGCTTTCCGATGCGCGACCGCTCTCCACCCGGTTCTGCTTCGGGGCGACGATCGCCTGGCCTTCGACCGGCTCGGAAGGCTGCGCCTCTTCCTGCTGCGCCGGTTCGGGCGCTGGCGCGTAGGCCGGGGGTTCCGGCGAGGCGACCGGGGGCGTCGCTTCGACGGGCGCTTCGGGAACGGTGCCGGCGACGCTTTCCGGCGCGGGTGCTTCTCCTTCTACTTCTGCTTCCACCGCCCCGCCTTCTTCTTCGCCTTCGGCGGGCGCTTCTTCTTCCAGATCGGTTTCTTCGCCGCCGGGTTCGAAGTCAGGGGGCGGGAACGGAACTTCGATCGGCGCCCCGGTTCCTTCGCCTTCGCTGTCAGCTTCGCCGGCCACCGCAAAGCCGGGGAAGGTGGCGCCGAGGACGAGCATCGCGCACAGCACCACCGCCAGCAGCCGCCGGCCAGGAGAAGGACCCGATCGCATCTCCGGGGAGATCGAGGTCAGATTCTGGATCAGGTTTGCCATCGGATTCCTCCTCGCGTCGAGGGCTGGGGTTGTCAGTTCATGGGATCGGCTACGCAGCGGAAGCTCTTGGCCGTTTCTTCGGGGACGAGCCCGACCGCTCCGTTTTCTTCGGTGATGTAGAGGACGTCGAGCTTGCCGGCAGTGCTGGAGGGGTAGACCTCGCTGGTCAGCTCGCCCCCTGCGGCGAGCTGAATCTGCGGCTGGGCCAGCGCGGCCATCAGCTCCTGGTGGGTCGGCAGCCGCCGGCCTGCCCTTTCACGGTTGTCGGTCGAGGCACAGTCAGATGCCGCGCCTTTATAGGACTCCGGAGGACGAGCCTGGACCTCGACGCACACGTCGGCGACAGGGATCGTCGGACCGAATGCCTGCGGGCAACTGTCGAGAAAACGGGCCGCGGGCTGACCAGCGAGACGGGCGGCGTTCTGCGCACGCGGAACCGCTCTCAGGCTCGACTCCTTCACGACCCGGCCGCCGATCGAGTTCGCCTTGAACTGCCTGCCCGTCAGGCTGTGCTTCTGGATGTCGTGGCCGGTGATCTTGGAGACGGCATAGGCGCCGGTGCCCCCGAGGGCGAGGAACAGGGCCAGCGTCGCGACGACGTTTGCGTAGGTGAGTCGGTCCTGCAGTGCTCTCAGCATGGGATTCTCTCCTCGGCTCTTGGTAGTCGACCTCTACCTAGCATGGCCGTCCCCTCACCCGAACGGTCAGCTCGTGGCTGGTGCCCGGCTCAAGCGGGAAGCCAGCCTCGCCGGGCAGGTAGACGCGGAGGTGGTAGCTGGCCTTGCCACAGGTTCGCCTGAAGAAATAGACCTTGCTCCAGGTGCCATCCGTCGCGTCGCTCCGTACGGTTCGGAAGGTCTGCCATTCGTTGGGGGATGGCTCGTATTGCAGCTCGACTAGCTTCCCCTTCGCCGGAAGCGGGCGGCCTCGTACCCGCCCGCTGAACGTGACGGACTCGCCGTTCAGGATGTGGTCGGGCGTGACGGAGAAAGTCGAGGTCGCCTTGACCAAGAGGGTCGCGCGATCTTCAACCGGGAGGATCGTCGCGGTGCCTTCGTAGACGAAGCGGAACTGCTGCGAGGACCGCGCCTCGACCGGATAGACGAAGCGCCCGTCGGAGTCGGTCGTTACCGCGTCCTCCAGCTCCTCGGTACCCGCGACGGGTTCCTTGCCTTCCATCCGCTGGGAGTAGACGAGGACCTTCGCTCCGGAGAGCGGGTGGCCTGCGCTGTTGACGAGCCGGCCGCCAACGCGCACCCTGCGTCCGAAGGAGACCTTGACGCGCGGCTCGAGGACGGTCCGGCGCACCTTGCCCTTCTTCCCCTTGCGGGTGACGGTGCGCTTGTCGACCACTCCCGCCTTCATCGCGGTCGTCGTCCGCAGCGGCAGGCGCAGGCGCATCGGCTGGCCGTCGAGTCGATGATCGGTCGCGCCGATGTTGTTCGCTAGGTCGCTGGCGCTGGCACGCAGTTCGTATTCGCCCGCAGGCAGGGCAGCGTCGTTCACCCGCGTCACGAGATGGTCGCCTTCCTTGCTGGTCGGCAGCACCTGCCAGGTCCCCGATCCCGCGCGGCTGATTTCGATCTCGCCGCCACCGACGCCGGAGATGCGGTCGGTGGCGAGGACGGATACCCGCGTCGGATCGTCGGCGCTCGGCGCCTCAAAGCCGAGCTGAGGAGGTTCCGGGTCGAAGCGCAGCTTCACCGGCTGGGAGGCATTCGCCGACTGCTGATTGCCGGCAGCGTCTTCCCGCCAAAGGCGCAGTTCCCATTCGCCGGGCGACGGCACCTTCACGCTGTCGATCGCAGCGATTCCTTCGCCGCTGCTATCTGCCGTGGAGCATTCGTTCCCGCCGACGTGGCAAAGGCGATAGTGGGCTGCCGTGATCGGCGCCCGATCCGGTTCGGCGGGGTTGGCCCAGGAGAGATCGAAATCGTTGCTGTTTCGCCAGCCTTCCCCGCCGCCGACGCCGACCGCGACCGCACCAGGCGCGGCGTTGTCGATCCGCGCCGTGACCGCAGCCGATTCGCCGCGATTTCCGGCTGCGTCTTCGGCTACCACCGTCAACGGCTGCGAGCCTTCGGGAGCTTCGGCCGTGTTGATTCCGATCCAGCCAGGGCTGTTGGGGCAGGGGATTCGTTGTGAGTAGCTACAGCTCTTCGGATCGCTTCCCCGCACCGCGCCGCCGATCAGCACAGACGCACTCTTGATCCCGACGTTGTCCGAGGCTTCATAGCGGACACCCTGCTTCCCGCTCACCCACTTCCCCTGGGCGAGTGGTTCGTCCTGCACCACCCCGGCCGAAGGCGCCGAGCCGTCAACGACCGTTGCCTCGGCGGCAAGGGTGCCGATGTAGTTCTGGCCGCGGGCCGAGCAGTATTCGCGTGAGGAGGTGCCGACGCAGACGACCCGTTGGACGATCCGGGTCGCCCCGCCGAGGTCATAGGCCCGCAGGCGCGGCCAACTCGACGCCTGAGCGGCTTCCGCGCTCGGGCAATGGCGGTTAGCGCGGACGTTCTTGATCGAGATCGGGGCTGCGCCGGGGCGTTCGGCGTAGAGCTGGAGGGCATAGCGGCAGTCGCGGCGATGCGCGACCCCGGACCAGCGCAGCCGTGAGATGGCGGTCCCGGGAGGCGCGCTGAGAACGAAGCCCGACTGCGCCCCGCGAGGCACTTTGCCAGCGCCGGGCACGTTCGCGGTGACGAGACCGCGCAGCCCCGGCCCGAGCGGATTACAGGCCCGCCTCCACTTCATCCCGCGGGTCGCGAAGTCTTCGAAGGCCGAGCTGACATAGCCCGCTTCGTCTGCCTGGCAGATGGAGATCGTGTATTCGCCTGCCGCCGCCGTGCCGGGAGCGGCGAGGCCGACCAGCAGCGCCGCGAGGACGGCGGCGAGGCTCGCGAGGATCGGTCCCTTTCGCATCTCAGGGACCTCCGAACTGCGGCCCGGAGCTCGCCGGGGCGGGAGCGGGTTCAGGTGCTGGGGCTTCACTGGTTTCATAGCTGGATTCCGATTCAGATTCGCTGGACTGATACGCGGGGTTGACTGGTTCGAAGCTGTCCGCGGGTTGCGGTTCGGGTTCGGGCTGCGGCTTCGGCTGTGGTTCCGGTTCTGGCTGCGGCGTGGGTTCGGGCGTCGGTTCGGGTTCTTCGGCCGCGGGTTCGGCCGGCGTGTAAGCGGGACCCGTCGATTCCGCTTCGGGCGGCGGGCTCTCCTGTTCGGATTCGCTGTCCGGAGACGAGGCGATCAGACTCTGCGCGGCTCCGATCGGATCGACCCCTGCGTTTACGCAATACGTCGCCGCCCCGCCGCCGATCGCGATGCAGCTGGCGATCACGGCGCCGACGGTGCCGGGCCGGGCGGCGGCCAGCGGGGTCGGATCGACGGCGCGGTAGTAGGTCGAGGCCGCGTGCTGCTTGACCTGGGCGCCGCCGTCGAGGACCTGCTGCTTTATCGCCGAGAGCTTGTCGCCAGCCGAGTCGGCAATCCGCCTGACCACGCCGGGGCTGGCGCCTTCGGCGGCGGGCGGAAGGATCACGCCAGCCTTGTCGCGCCAAGCGATCAGCCTCTCGCTGAACACCTCGCAGCGACCGCACCGGGAAAGATGCTCGCGCGCCTGCGCCGACTCCTCGGGGTCTGAGATGCCGCAGAGGAGGCGGATCACCAACGGCTCGCCGCGCTCGCAGCCGCCCCCCGCGAGGCGAGCCAGGATCGCCCGCGCCTCGTCCATGATCGCC
>JBQCCT010000353.1:0-4365 GCA_051961955.1 Solirubrobacterales bacterium | reverse complement strand
GGTGGGGGTGGGGTGGCCGGGGCGGGGCGCCCGCGGGGCGCGCCGGGCCGGGCGCTCGCCGGGGCGCTGGTAGTGCGCCGCCAGGTCGAAGAAGTTTTCGGCGATCTTCAGCCCGTACTCGGTCGAGATCGACTCCGGGTGGAACTGGACGCCCCAGATCGGCCGCTTGGTGTGCTCGACCCCCATCACGACACCGTCGTCGGACCAGGCGACGATGCTCCCTTCCGGCCCGGGCGGGCTGGTGATCGCCAGCGAGTGGTAGCGGACGACCGAGAAACCCTGCGGCACGTCCTTGAACAGGCCCTTGCCTTCGTGCATGACCCGGCTGAGGCGGCCGTGCATCGCCATCGGCGCCCGGTTGACCGTGCCCTCGAGCAGGTTGCCGATCCCCTGGTGGCCGAGGCAGATGCCGAAGACCGGGACTTCGCTGTAGCGGAGGATGTCGCGGCAGACGCCGAAGTCGTGCCAGCGGGACGGGTGCCCGGGCCCGGGCGAGAGCACGATCGCGTCAAAGTCCATCCTTGTCAGGACGCGCCAGCTCACCGCGTCGTTGTTGACGACCATCGGCTCCTCGCCCGAGGCCGCGGCCAGCAGGTGGAAGACGTTGTAGGTGTAGGAATCGTGGTTGTCGACCAGCAGCGTTTTCACATCAAGCTCCCTCTAGTCCCAGGCCGCGCAGGCCTTGCGCGAGCACCGGCTGGACGACCTCCTCGACCTCCGGCGCCCGCTCGTCTTCGCTGTACCAGCGCGCGAAGTGGGAGAGATACTTGGAGAGCGGAGCGACGTCGAACTCGTCGACGGCGCTGCGCAGGTGCACCCGGTAGTGCTCCGACTGGACCACTGCGAAGCGGTAGTCGGGGTCCTCGGCCGGCCGCTCGCCCCGCAAAGCGGTCGTGCCGTGATGGGCCTGCGCGCGCGCCAGGTCCCAACCGAGGCTGCCTTTCCCCTCCCGGAGAAGCTTGTCCTTGCCGAAGTTGACCTGCTTGGTCGTCGGCTGCAGGAGGAAATAGCCGAGGGCGACCTGGGCCGGCACCGTCTCGGGGTGCGGGTGGCTCGCCATCGTCGCCGCCAGCTCGGGGTCGGAGGTCAGTGCCTCCTCCAGCCACTCGACCAGGTCGTCGATCAGCAGCGCCCCTTCCTTGCTGGAGCTGATCGATTCGTTTTCCCTGGCGACCATGCCGTGGAAGATGTCGAAGGTCGGCGGCCCGCCCCCGCGGGCGCTGCCGTTGCCGTTGCCGTTCTCGAGCCCGAGCTCGTCGATCAGCTGGCGGCGGCAGGTGACGTGGGCGACCCACTCGTTGCCGCAGACCTGCATCGAGATCACGTCGTCGAGTTCGTCGGCGGCGGCCCAGTAGGCGAGGGCGCGCATGTGCTGGGTCGGGAGGCCGTCGGAGCGGACCAGCGGCATCTCTTCCAGCTCCTCGCGTTCGGTCTCGTACATGACCATGTCGTCGCCCCAGCGCTTGGTCAGCGTGCCGGCGGCGAGGCCCTGGTTGGTGAACTCGCGCACCTCGGGCAGGAAGTCGGACTCGTAGATCACCTTGTCGAAGGTGATGCCGAGGCTGGCGAGCGTCTTGCGCTGGCCGGAGACCACCCAGGAGCGCGTCCGCGACCACAGTTCGAGCGCCTTTTGGTCGCCCTCGAGAACGCGCATCATCATTTCGTCGGCCTTGTCGTTGTAGCTGGTCGACTCGCGGGCGACGGAGTCCTCGGCGCCGTCGTCGCCGACGACGCCGCCGTTGCGGCTGGCGGTGACGTAATCGGCGTAGCAGAAGCCGACGAAGTGGTCGCTCTTCTGGTTGGAGTCGGGGCCCGCCTCCTCGCCGGCGCGGGTGGCGACGCCGGCCATCGCCTCGCCCATGCTGCGGCCGACGTCGCAGATCAGGCTGCGGTTGTCGACCCGGGCGCCGGCCTGCTTCAGGGCGCCGGCGATCGCGGCGCCGACGGCAAGGTTGCGGAGGTGGCCGATGTGCAGCGCCTTGGTCGTGTTGGCGCCCCAGAAGTAGACGGCGTACTTGTTGCCCGCGGCCATGTCGGCAAACTCGGTGCGCTCGCCGGAGCTGATCTCCTGCCCGGTGGCTTCGACCCAATCGTCGGCGAGGCGGATGGTCGGCTGCTTGCCCTCGCGATCGAGCGCGGCGACCCATGGCTCGGCCTCGATCCGGTCGAGCGCCGCCTTCGCCTCGGCGTCCTCGCGCCAGTCGGCGCCCCTGGGAAGCCGTGGAATCAGCATCAGGTCGAAATCCGGCTCGGGCCGGTACGGCGCCCGCGCCGCCCAGAGCACTTTGCCGCTGTCCCCTGCTGCCGCTGCTTCGAATTTGTTGAAGATGTTCTCGCCCATAGCCTTGTCTCGAACTTGCTTGCCTTCGAATTGGTTGTTCGAAATGCACCCGCCGGGGCTCGAACCCGGATCTTCGGCTTACAACGCCGACCCTTTAACCGATTAAGGCACAGGTGCTAGCTATGTGGCGCCCTCGATCAGTAACCCTGGATTGATCTGAGGCGGCGCGAGCATAACGTTGATTGCTGCGCACGTCAAATGTTTTGATTAATTTCCCGTAAATCAGTCACTGGAGGCGCCTGATCTGGCGCTCGGAGTCACCCGGCTCGGCTAGTTTGCGCTCCCAATCCTCCGCCAGAGCAGCCAATTGCGGCAGCGGCACTTTCAGTCCCTTCGCAATCCGGCGCGCGTTGCCCCAGGTCGGATTGACCCGGCCGGACTCGAGGTGAGAGATCCAAGTCGGGTGGAGATCGGCCGCCAGCCCGAGCGCTTCCTGACTCAGGTGGACTTCCATCCGCAGCTGGCGGATGGCTTTGCTGAGTCCGATCTGCGGGTCGTTCTGGCGAGCCATCTAGAGAAGTGAATGCGCCTCCCGCCCCCGCATGAATAGAGGTGAACTCAAGTGGCATCCGCGGACGAAGACCCGTTCAAGGGGGCGGTCTGTCGCGTTGGCGGACACGAACATATGTTCGTATAAAGCGACCGAGATTTCAAGGGCAGATCTGCCACTCCACCTCGAGAGCTGCATTTCCGCCCTATGTGAACGGAAACGCAGCTCTCGCCGATCTCCTGAGACAGTTCCCGGGTGCAGCGCCTGAACCCCGAGCTAACCGGTTTGTCCTTGGAGCGCCTCCATCGGCGGCGCAGCGCCAAGTGGGCGAAATACCCGGCCGAGGTGCTGCCGGTCTGGGTGGCGGAGATGGACTTCCCGCTGGCGGCGCGGGTGAAGCAGGCGCTGCAGGAGGCGGTCGATCTGGACGACTGCGGCTACTCGCACCCCGCGGCACTTGGCGCAGCTTTTGCCGAGTTCGCCGCCGCCCGGCATGGCTGGTCGGTCGACTCGGCGCGCGTCTCCCCCAGCTCCGATGTGGTCGGAGCGCTGACGGCGGTGCTGAAGGAGGTCGCCGAACCGGGCGCGCGGGTGGTGATCAACACGCCCGTCTACCACCCCTTCTTCGCGGTGGTCGCGGAGGCGGGGTGCGAGCTGGTGGAAGTGCCGCTGGTCGAGGGCGAGTTGGACGTGGAGGGGATCGAGCGCGAGCTCGCCGCGGGAGCGGCGGCGCTGCTCCTCTGCAGCCCCCACAACCCCACCGGCGGCGTGCCGAGCCGGGCGCAGCTGGAGAGGATCGCGGCCGCGGCGGACCGCCATGGCGCCTGGATACTGGCCGACGAGATCCACGCCTCGCTAACGCTGCCCGGTGCCGAGCATGTCCCCTTCCTGACGGTGTCCGAGGCAGCCGCCACGCGTGGGATCGCCTTCTGGTCGGCCTCAAAGGCCTTCAACCTTGCGGGGCTGGGCTGCGCCGAGATCGTCACCGCCTCGGCCGAGGCGACGGCGGTGATCGAGCGCCTGCCGGTCAGCGCCACCCACTGCGGCCACCTCGGCGCGATCGGCTCGATCGCCGCCTTCCGCGAAGGCGGTCCCTGGCTGGACGACGTCCTCGCCGTCCTCGACCACAACCGCCACCTACTGGCAGAGCTGCTGGCCGAGCACCTGCCCGAGGTCGGCTATGAGCCACCCCAAGCGAGCTACCTAGCCTGGCTCGACCTGCGTGCCCTCGACCTCGGCCCCGACCCGTCGCAACCGCTCCTCGAACGCGGCCAAGTCGCCCTCAGCCCCGGCCCCCGGTTCGGCCCCCAAGGCACCGGCTTCGCCCGCCTCAACCTCGGCACCTCCCCCGCCCTTGTCGAAGAGGCGGTCAAGCGGACCGTCAAAGCGTTGGGACACGAGTAAACGAGCCGGGGGGGGGTTGGGGGGCGGGTGGGGTAAAAGACGCGCCGGGGAGGGGGGCGGGAACCCCCCCCCCGCCCGGCGCCCCCCCCGGGGGGGGGCCACGACCCCCCCCCCGCGGCCCGAGCGGGGG
>JBQCCT010000352.1:0-4204 GCA_051961955.1 Solirubrobacterales bacterium | reverse complement strand
TTGCCGTCGCTGATTTTGTACGGCGCTGGGCCGCTGCCGACGGCGACACTGGCGATGCCGACCTGGCTGGCGGCGGGGCAGCTGGAACTGCTCTTCTCTTCGGTACCGGAGCTCGTGCTCGCCGCCGCCAGCGCAGCCTCTGGGCAATAGGGAATACCCCGCAACTTCCCGGTCATCCCCGGGGGCAGGGTGATGTCGGTGCCTTTCAGCTCCTGCTGCCCGTCGGACCGGGTGAGATGGATCGAAACCGGGCTGAAGGCCCCCGCTTTCGCGCTCGCCGGACCGATGCCGAAGCCGGGGGCGAAGGGCCGTTCGGCCAGCGTTTTCGCGCATTTGCCGCCCCCAGGGGCGCTGGTCATCGTGAAGCTGGCACTTGGCGTGGCGGGGGCGTTGCCGGACCACGGGGTCATCACTGCATTGCCGTTGTTAGGACCGCAGGTGGGCGGGCTGGTGAGGACCGCCTGCGGGCCGCCGTCAAAGTGGGTTTCGAAGTTGGTCACGGGGACCTGCGGGTTATTGGCAAGCGTCGTCGTCAGCTGGCCGGTCTGCGGATCGGCGGCGACGTTGCCGATCAGGCGCGTATCGATCCCGTAACGGGTCGAGACAGCGTTGATGAAGACCCGGTACTCGTTGCCGGACAGTGGATCGCGGCTCAGCTGCTGGCCCGCATAGATCGGCCCTTCGAGGTTGCCTTCCGGCAGCGCCGGCGATTCGATCGTCGCCGTGCCGATTTTCGAGGCTTCTGGGCAGGTGACCGGGTTCCGCGTCCCCTTGCCGAACTGCGCGTCGGTGCAGGTCGCGAGGCCGTTGACGGCGGAGGGGTTGAGTCCCATCCCCGCCGGCAGCGTCACTTTCGCGTCTTTGGTCGTCGAGGTGTCCTGTTCGTCTTCTTCGGTCAGGTAGTTGGGCAGCAGGTGGGGAATCTGAATCGCGACCGTGGCCGCAGCGGGCGAGTTCGTCTGCGCGGTCCCCGGGTCGAGTTCGAGCGAGGGGTCATAGGGGATCGATCCACATTCTTTCGGCGAGGTCCCTGGCGGAATCGGGGACTCGAGCGGCGGTTCGGCGCTCTGCGGGAAGACGTAGCCTGCTTCTTCCTCTTCCTGGTAGGTGCTGGCGAGCAGGTAGGTCGAGTAAGCGTGGCCGGAGGGTCCTTCCGGACCGGAGGGCCCCCAGGGATACGCTTCGCCGAGGCAGGTGCTCGGGGTCGTGATGAAGGTGCCGTCGCCGGCACGGCCGTTGAAGACGAGCCGGTTCTTCAGCACCAAGCCTTTGATCAGCGGTTCGAATTCGCTCGCGCGCGGGACGTGGATCGTGAACCCCTCGTGGTAGTCACCTGACCAGTCGACGTCGCCTTCTAGGAAGACTTCGTTGCCGGCCAGTTCGAGGCCGAAGCGCGCGGACTCTCCTTCGACCGGGACAACGTTGTAGACGGGAACTTCGGTCAACGGCGGGGTCGGCATCGCCGGGACGCCGAGGAGGGAAACGGTGACGGCGCTTTTGCCGACTTTCGATTCGGGCGGGCAGCCTTCGGCGCTCGCTTCGAACACCGCCAGCGGGCACTGTTCGGTAGCGCCCGGGTTGACGCTGAGACCGACCGGCAGGTCGACCCGAATCGTCTTCACTTCCCCGGCCGGGGTTTCGCCCGGCGCTTCGCTGCGGACGATGAACTGGGTGAAGCCCCAATTGGGATGGCCGGCGGCCTGTTCGAAGAACTGTTCGGGCGTATCGACCGAACAGGTTTTCGCCCCCGCTTCCGGTGGTTCGGCGTTGCAGGTTCCCGCCTGCCAGCCCGAATTGACTTCAGGGTTTTCGGGATCGCTCGGAGCCATCGCGTCTTCAGTGCTGGCCAGTGCAGAGGCGGCGACAGCCAGGCCGATCAATGCGCAGAGGCAGAACGCAAGCGCCGTGCCCCCGGCGCGGCCCCTCCACGGCTCTTTCTTCCCAAAAAGCATCCCTCAACGAATAGACTACCCAGAATTAATGATCCAAGTCAATAATTTTGGGTAATATGGCTTTCATGTCAACCCAAAGCGATCATTCCCACAACGGCCACTCAGCAAACATAAACGGCGCTGTTTCTCGCTCGGAAAATGGGCGAAAAGCAGGCAATTCGGTGCCGGTGGACTGGGAGCACCTGGCCCGGGCAACGGCTCATCCGCTGCGAGTCTCGATCCTCGAAATCCTCGGCATCGACGGCGGCCGGGTCCTCTCCCCGAGCGATCTCAGCCAAGAGCTGCAGATCCCCCTCAGCAATACCAACTACCACGTCACCGAGTTGGCCAAAGCCGGCCTGATCGAACTGGTGCGCGAGCGCCAGGTCCGCGGTGCGACCGAGCACTTCTACCGCCTCCCCCTCTCCGGGGCCACCCAGGAGGAAGAAGACGAGGACGCCGAGGAAGCCGAACAGAGCGCCGATTTCATACAAGAGAACCGGCACCCCGTCGCGGCTTAAACGGCTTCGCGCTCAGGCCTCGAGTTCAGCGGCTACCTCGTATTTGTCGACGCCGACCCGCGTGCCCATGCCGTCGCCCGGTGGGCTCATCGAATTCATCGTCGCGTCCCCTTGCCGGTAGTCCTCCTCACTCTCGAAGAGGGTGATCGCCATCACCCGGCCGCCCTCGTAGTCCTGCAGCAGCAGGAAGCTCTTCGCCGGTAGCCCCTCCGGGGGGCCGGACTCGCCTTCGGACTGGATTTCCGCCGCGGTCCGTTTCATCGTCTCCGCGTCGGCGCCTTCCCAACGTGCGACTCGTGCGTACATCGCTCCTCCTTAGTTCACGGTGGCTTCGGTGCACTTAGCCGACCACTTCGGGAGTGCTAAATCAAGGGGTCCTTGGAGCCGATCTAGAGGCATGGCAAGCGAGCGTTCGGCGGAGCAGCTGCGAGCGATCATCCGCACCCAGACGGAAATCGCAGCCAGCGACCTCGACCCCGAGGCGATCATGCAGCTGATCGCCGAGCGGGCGCAGGAGCTGACCGGCGCCAGCGCCGGGGTGATCGAGCTGGCCGAGGATGAGGAGATGGTCTACACGGTGACCAGCGGCGAGGCCACCCCGTACCTGGGGACGAGACTGAACCTGCGGACCAGCCTCTCCGGGCGCTGCGTGCTCGAAGGACAGGTGTTGCGCAGCGACAACACCGCCGAGGACCCGCGGGTCGACGCTGAGGCCTGCCGCCGCGTCAACGCCGCCTCGATGCTCTGCGTGCCACTGGCCCACCGCGAGGAGACCGTCGGCGTGCTCAAGGTCTACTCGCCTCTGGCCCACTACTTCGACGAGGGTGATGTCGAGACGCTTGAACTGCTGAGTGAGCTGATCGCAGCCCACATCTCCCACGCCAACCTCTACGAGGCCGAGTCGCTGCGCAGCCGCCGCGATCGCCTCACCGGCCTGCCCAACCGCCGCGCCTTCGACGAACGCCTCCAGGTCGAGCTCGCCCGCGCCCAGCGCTACGACCACCCTCTCTCCCTCTGCCTCCTTGACCTCGACGGTTTCAAGGGCGTCAACGATCGCCTCGGCCACCCTGCCGGCGACGAGGTCCTCCGCGCAGTCGCTCAGATCCTCCAGACCTCCCGCCTGGCCGACGACTGCTTCCGCATCGGCGGCGACGAGTTCGCGATCCTGCTACCCGAGACCACCCTCGGGGCCGCCCGCACCGCCATCGAGCGCATAGCCGCAGACATCCGAAGCGCCGACCTCGGTGACGGCCGGCTCGGCGTCTCCTTCGGCATCGCCAGCGGCGACGATCGAGACGAAGCCGCGCTGTTAGCAGCTGCCGACCGCGAACTGCTCGAGGCAAAGGACCGGCTCTACGGTCGCGCCGGAGCCTGAAGGGGTCAAAGAGCGGACGACGGGGGTCGAACCCGCGACCTCAAGCTTGGGAAGCTTGCGCTCTACCAACTGAGCTACGTCCGCGCTGGGGTGATTCTAGGGCGTGGCGGGGGTGCCGGGAGGCTTCTGGATCTAGTCTTCCGGGTCTGTGAGCGTGCGCTCTTCCATAGCTGTCTTGGCCGTGGTGGCCGTCGTTGGCTTGCTTGTCTTCGGGCTGGCTAGTAAAGGGTCCTCGGGAGTCGCCCTGGGCGAAGTGGCGCCAAGCCCGGCGTTGCCCAGGCTGGACGGCGGCGGCACCGGCTCTCTGGCCGAATACAAGGGCGGCTGGGTGTTGGTCAACGTCTGGGCCTCCTGGTGCATCCCCTGCACGCAGGAGG
>JBQCCT010000351.1:0-9002 GCA_051961955.1 Solirubrobacterales bacterium | reverse complement strand
CCGAACTCCGGCGTGTTGGTCTTGCCGACGATCACCGCCCCCGCCGCCCGCAGCCGCCGCGCGACCCCTCCGTCCTCGCGGCAGGGCTCGAAATTCCCTGCGCACCCGAAGGCCGTCGGCTCGCCGGCGAGGTCCATGTCGTCCTTGATCGCGATCGGAACGCCGAGGAGCGGCAGACGCTGACCGCTGCGGAGGCGCCGCTCCGCCACGCGGGCTTCGTACAGCGCCGCGTCCGGGCAGAGCCGGCGAAAAGCGTTTAGAGAAGGCTGGCTCGCTTCGATCGCATGCAAGGTCGACTCCACCAGCTCGATCGCACCGAGTTCGCGGGCGGCCAGCAACTCGACCTGCTCGGCAAGCCCCGAAAAGCGAACCTCCGCAGAAATCACAGATCGTCGATCTGCGGCCGCGGCCTGCGTGCCACCGAAGCTGCTGCTTCCGCGCCGAGATAGGGGAGCAGGGTGAGCTCTACGAGTTCCGGCGCCAACGCCGGCAGGAACTCGGCCTCGCCGTTGAAAAGTCGCCCCGAGATCACGCCTGTGACGCCGGCGACCAGCGCCTGCTCAGTGATCCGGGGTGGGCGGAGGGGCCTCGGCGCCTGGGCCCCGCTGGGTGCGAGTAGGCGGGCGAGACGGTCGCGGGATTCCATCGTCGGGCGAGCAAGCGCCTCATCCACGGCCAGACCGGCGTCGGTCAGGAAGCGCGCCTTGATCGGCGAGGCCGCGGCCAGATCGAGGGTGAAGCCGATCCCCACCTTTACCTTGAGCGGCCAGGCCCGCTGGGTCTCGCAGGTCTGCGCCAGACGAGCAAAGAAGCACTCGAAGATCGCCGTATGAGCTGCGGCGACCCCTGCCCGCAGATCGGGAAACGATGCGTCAAAGGCAAGGGGAGGAAGACCGGCACGGGCGGTTATGCGCTCGACCGAGAGGTTGCCGTAACCGACCGCCACCGTCTCGGCCGCGATCGCCTCGATCAGCGCCTCGCGCTCGCCGTCGGTGTTTTTCGCCAGCTTGGCCATCTGCCCGAATCACAGGGCGGGCGCCACCGCAGGGAAGGGGCGGCGCCCGCCCGCAGGACCCGTCAGGGAAACGGGGGGATTCACCCGCCGAGCCGGGGACAGCGCGACGGGCCTAGGGAAAGATAAACACTTTGACCTACTGTGTCAATTGAAATCGAAAAAATCTTGTGCTGGAAAGAGCGGCGAAACACGGATATAGAGCTGTTTTTGGTTCAAATTATTAAACACGACAACATATTTAATTGGCGGAAACCGGCTGAGCAACCATGAGCTATACCTCCAGCCGCGGCAGGACTCGCGCCAGCGGTCGCGGGAGCCACCAGACCCGGTCGCCGATCAACAGCATCAGCGCCGGCAGGAGGACGATCCTGATTACGGTCGCGTCGAGCAGGACGGCGATCGTCAGGCCGACCCCGAGCTGGCTGACGGTGGCGATCGAGGAGCCGCCGAAGGCGACGAAGACGGCCATCATGATCGCCGCGGCGCCGGTGATCACCCGCGCGGTCTTCTCGATGCCAAAGGAGATCGAGTCGCCGTGATCGCCGCCCGCCTCGCGGTGCTCGCGCATCCGCACCAGGAGGAACACGGCATAGTCGATCGAGAGGCCGAAGACAACGCCGAAGATCAGCGTCGCGCCGATCGCGTCGATGTAGGCGTGGCCGCCGAGGGGCCAGCCGGCGGGCAGGTAGGTGAGCAGGGTGAGGATGCCGAAGGCGACGCCGACGGTGGCCAGGTTGAGGCCGACCGCGAGCGCCGCCAGCGGCAGGGCCCGCAGGATCAGCACGAGCACGAGGAAGGTGACGACGGAGATCGCGGCCACCACGTATGGGATGCGGTCGCGGGCGACGCGGCTGTAGGTGTTGAGGGTTGCCGGCCCGCCGGCGACCGCGGCGGTGGCGCCGGTGGCGCGCCCGATCGCCCTGGCGTCGCCGGCGAGGATGCGGTTGAGCGCGATCGAGCCGGGCGAGTTGAGGTCGTAGCGGGAGAAGACGAGCATCGTCGCCGCCTGCCCCCCATGTGCGAGGTCGACGACGCTCCCGGCCGCCTGACGCGCGCGCGGCGGCGAGCCGTCGAGGGCCGAGAGGACGACGTAGCCGGAGTCGAAGACGTGCGGTGAGGAGCGCAGCAACCGCGCCCGGCCCCGACGCAGGCGCCGGTTCGCAGAGACGACCCGGACCGTCGCCCGCCGCAGCCCGCTTTGCAGCGGGTAGGAGCGGTGGTAGCCGCCGCCGAGCCCGTCGCGGAGTCGTTCGACCCCACTCGCGATCCGCGCCGTCCCCGCCGCCAGCCGTTCGGCGCCGCCGGTCAACCTGGGAAGGCCCGTGCGCAGGACCTGGGCCCGTTCGACCTCCTCTTCGAGGACGCTCTGTATCCGTTTCGCACCGCGGGCGAGCCGGAAGAGTCCTTCTCGCAGCCGCAGGCTTCCCTTTCCCAGCTTCCCGAGGCTGCCGATCGTCGAGGTCACCCAGTAGGTCAGCTGCTGGGCCAACCTGACGTCGTCGACCAGGCCCGCCTGCAGGGCCGTCAATTCTTCGCTCAGAGTCGCCCCCCCTTCCCCGCCGCCCAGCGCGGCAACCGCGGCGCGGGCTTCGGCCACCGCCGCGTCGTATTCAGGGTCGCCGCGGCCGACCGTCATCGCTTCCAGACGCGCCAGGGTGGCGGCCAGGTGCTGTTCGCCCGCCGCGGCCCTCGTCTGCAGGGCCGGGACGGTGCCGTGGGCCACCTCGTTCAGCGACTTCTGCAGTTCCCGGCCCTGGGGAACAGCGCTGCGACGCAGGCTCGGAACCAGGCTGTTGATTCCGGCGTGGAGCAGGTTGGCGCCATTGGCCGCGGCGAACTGCGCCCGGACCAGGGTCGGCGCCCGCTCGGCAAACGATTCCAGCGAGCCGAGCGCCTTTGTCGCGCCCGCTTCGGCACGGCCAAGCCCACTGGCCAGAAGTTCGGCGCCGTCGCTGGCCCTGCCGCTGCCGGCGGCCAAAGCGGTCGCGCCGTAGGTCGCTTCCGAGAGGCCGGCCCGCAGCGTCGCCACCCCCGCCGAGGCCCGCCCGAATCCCCGTCCCAGCCGGCCGAGGCTGGCCAGCGGGCTGCGGGGGGAAGTGGGCGGGTCGAGGAGGGCACGGCCGACGCGGTTGAGCGGAGCGACCGCGTGCCGGATCTGGCCCGGACCGACGACCGTTTCGACCCCCGGCAGCGACGCGATCCGCCGCTGCCAGCGTTCCAGCGTCGCCAGGCGCCGCGGTTCGGTCATCGTCCCCCGCTGGGCGGCGACGACCACCTGAAACGGCGCTTCGAAACCCTTCCCGGCGACGCGGGTGATCAGTTCGTAATCCTGGCGGACGGGATCGCTGTTGGGAAGCTGCCCGGGGCTGAGCGGGCCGGTTTTCAGCGCCAGGGCGGGCGCGGCGAGAAAGAGGACGACGGCGCCGATCGCAAGCGCCACCGCGACGGGCCGCGCCAGGGCGCCGTTGACGAAGCGAATCAGCAGCGAGCTCTCGCCGTTGGCTCGCCTGCCGAAGCGCCAGCGGTCGAGGTTGGGCCCGAGCAGGACCAGCAACGGCGGCACCGCAAGCAGGGAGACGGCGACGCTGAGGAGGACGACCAGGATCAGGGTCGCCGCCAGCGAGGCGAGCAGGGCCCCGGGAACGAGGAAGACCGCGACCAGCATCGAGAGCACCAGGGTCGACCCCGCGAAGGCGGTGGTGCGACCGGCCGTGCGCCGGGTCAGAGCCGCCGCCTCCCGCGGCGACGCCCCGCCCGCCAGCTCCTCGCGGAAGCGCGAGACCATCAGCAGCGCGTAGTCGACGCCCAGCGCCAGCCCCATCATCGTGCAGACGGTGAGGGCCAGCGCGTCGACGGCCGCGAAGTGGGTGACGACCGAGAGCAGGCCGCGCGAAGCGAGCACGGTGACGGCGCCGAAGCCGAGCGGGACGAGCGCCGCGACCGGCGAGCGGAAGACGAGGAGGAGGACGACGAGGAGGATCGGCAGCGCGATCAGCTCGGCCCGCTCGGCGGAGTCGATCGACTCCTGCTGGATCGCCCGCGAGACCGTCGCGTAGCCGGTCTCGGTGGCGCGTAGCGGGGGCCGCACGTCTTCTGCCAGCAGCCGGTTCAGCTCCGGCACGGTGTGCTTGACCGCGGTGTCGATCGGGGCGTGGAAGTCGGCGACGATCAGGGCGCTGCGCGGGCTCGGGCGCAGGCGGGAGACTTCGCCCCGGTCCCAGGGCGAGAGCGTCGTCACCCCCGGCTCGGCTCGCAACGCCCGCACCAAACGCGGCCCCTGGCGTTCGATCGCCTCCGGGGGGCCCTGCAGGAGGATCGGGAACGGCGCGCTGGGGCCGAAATGCGCTTCCAGCAGTGCCGTCGCCCGCGAGGCTTCGGTGCCGGGGATGTTCAGCGAGCTCGGGCTGAGCCGGCCGTCGAGGCCCAGCCCGAGCAGCGCGAGCAGAACGACCGGGACCGCCAGCGCGGCCAGGGTGCGCCGGGGGGGGCCCACGTCAGTGGCGCACGCTGCAGCGTTTGATGAAGGTGCCGGTTAGGAAGGTGCCGTCCTTGAAGTTCACTTTCACCTTCGCCTGCAGGTGCCCGGTTTCGCAGCGGGCGTTGACGTAGCTGTACTTGCGCCCCTTGAAGGTCCATTTCCTGTCCACGGTGAGGTGGCCGGAGATCGGGTGGCCGGCGCCGCCGGCGATTTTCGGGATCTTCGCTTTGGTCCGGTAGCCGTAGACGCCGTGGTGGATTTTTTCGATCACCACCGGCACGATGAAGGTGGTGGGCACCGGCACCGTGGTGTAGGCGTGGGCGAGGATCGTGTCGTCACCGTGCTTCTTCGGCCCGTTGAAGAGGGTGATCGGTGAGGAGATCGGAATCGGCTTCTGTTCCGGGAAGGCGACGATCGCGCTCCCTTCGCCCTTGCCGACGATCGCGTTCGGGCAGGCCTTGCGGGCGGCGGGCACGGTCGTCGACTGCAGCTTTCCGGCCGTGCAGACTTCGAGGCCGTTGGTGTCGACGTGCCCGTGACGGTCGAATTCGATCTCCAGCGTTTCGACGATCGGCGGCAGTTCGCCCGACTTCGTCGACGCCTTGCCGCTGCCGAACAGCTTGATCGGCGCGTCTTCGTGCTTCGGCAGCTTCGTCGGCGCGAACCCGCCATTGGCGTGGACGATCAGGTCCCCGGCTTCGAGCACCAGCGCTGAGGCGGTCGCCGCCGCGATCAGCAGCGGCAGCACCGTCAGCGCGATTGCTTTCTTGGTCATCTCGATTTCCCTCCCCGCGTCGTATTCAGAGCTTTCATCCGCGGCGCCTCCTCAGCACGACCCGCCCCCCGCGGGCCGGGATCATCGTCACGTTGCGGTGCTGGGGCCGCTCGGGCTCGGGGCGGTCGGCCTCGAGGTCGAGCCGCCGCGCCATCTCCCGCAGCACCGCGCGCTGCTCGGCCATCGCCAGCGCCGCTCCGAGGCAGCGGCGGGTGCCGCCGCCGAACGGGATCCACTCGTAGGTCCCGGGCTTGCGGTCGAGCCAGCGCTCGGGGCGGAAGGCGAACGGGTCCGGGTAGACGTCCTCGCGATGGTGCAGGAGGAGGATGCTGATCGCGACCGGCCGGCCGGCCGCGACCCCGTAGGAGCCGAGCCGCCAGGGGACCGCCACGCGGCGGCCGGTGAGCGGCACCACCGGCCGCGTCCGCATCGCCTCGTGGATCGTCGCCTCGACCTGGGCTGCCGCTTCGGCCTCGTCCCCCTCGCGCACCGCCTGCAGCAGCCGCGCATGGGCGAGCGGCGCGCGCAGCAGGCGCTCCCAGGTCCAGGCCAGCTGGTTGGCGGTGGTCTCGTGCCCGGCGAGGACCAGGGTCATCAGCTCGTCGCGCAGCTCGCGGTCGCCGAGCGGCCTGCCGTCCTCGTCCTCGGTGAGCAGCAGGAGCGAGAGGATGTCGCGGCGCTCGGCGAGGTCGGGAGCGCGGCGGCGCTTGGCGATCACGGCGTGGACGCAGCGGTCGGGGAGGAGCAGACCGAGCCGCATCAGCCCGCGCGCCTCGGAGCGGCCGAGGTTGCCGAGCTCGGCGAGGCGGGCGATCGGCAGGGTCGATTTCCACAGCATCTCGCGGATCGCCAGGCGCAGCGCCTGCTCGGCGCTGCCGGGACGGGGCCGGCCCTCGATGCCGAAGATGCCGCCCCTGATCACGTCGTGGGTGATCGCCTGGATCCGCTGCGCCAGCGCGAAGGGGCGGCCGAGCGGCCAGCGGGCGATCTCGCGCTCGGCGGCGGCGGCGATCGTCCGCTCGTAGGCGGCGATCGCCTCGCCGTGGAAGGCCGGCAGCAGCAGCTTGCGGCGGGGCAGGTGGCGCGGTTCGTTGGCGGTCAGCACCGAGCTCGGCCCGAGGACCGGCCGCAGCGGCGACTCCGCGGCCAGGGTCGGGACCTGGTCCGGCGCGGCGGCGAAGAGCGAGCGCACGTGGTCGGGATGGCAGACGACCACCGGCCCCCCGCGGACATATCCGCGGGCGCTCCAGACGTCGCCGAGCCGCGCTCGCTGGCGGAAGACGAAGCCGAACTGACGCAGGTTGAACCAGAGGACCTGGGCGGCGAGGGGGAGGCCGACCGACGGCGGTGGAGGCAGCTCGCGGAGCGCCTCGGCCTCGATCGGCCCCGCCGGCGAGGCAGGTGCTGATCGCACTAGATCGCTTACGCTGAACCCTGGCTCAGCGGTGCTCGTATCGGCGGCAACAGCGGGCTCGCTTGCATCCAGCAAACGCATTAGCCCCACAGAAGATAGAAGAGAGTATCTATCGTTGTCAAGGCAGCCCCGGTCGGTTGGCGTGAACGCCGGGCAGGGCAGCCCCGCTGAGCGCGGCCGGCTTCCAGGCGCCGCCTTCGAGGCGCAGGGGCATCGCGTAGACGGTCCCTTCCGGGGCGCCGACGTAGAGCAGGAAGGCCTGCTCGCCCTCGTGGCGCAGGCTCGCTGCGTCGACCCGGGTGATCTCCCGCGCTTCGGAGCCGGACGGCCGCGGCGCGAACGCGGCGAGCCCCGCCGCGCAGCCCTCGCCGTGCAGCTGCGGGTAGCGGGCGGCGGCCTTTCTGATGCTCTCCTGCTCGCTCGCCGCGAGCAGGCCGCAGGCGCGCGCCCATTCGCCGCGGACGTGGGCGACGAGGAAGGAGTGCGTTGCTTCTGCCGCTTGACGGAGCTCGGAGTCGGCGGCCTCTGCGCCGTAGTCCTGGATCGAGTTGTCCCCACCCTTGACGTGGAACTGGGCCGAGCCGCCGCCAGAGACCGCGAGCGGCGCAACCGGCACGCCGTGCCGGCTCGGGGAAGGAGCTTCGGCCGTCGTCGTAGAGGTTGGGCCGTCGCCCGAGCCACCGCCGCAGGCGGCGAGAGAGAGCGCCGCGGCGATTGCGACGATGAAGACGGCTCCCGGCTTCTCGGTCGTCATCGGATCTCCTTTGCTCAGCGGACGGTGCACTGGCCAGTCAGGGTCTGCTCGATCGGCTTGCGACCGTCGAAGCCGAGCGTCGCGTGGGAAAGCGGGAAGGCGACGGTGGCGAAGCCGCGCGGGGCCGGGCAGGCGGCGGTCAGGTAGCTGTGGCGGGCGCCGCGGTAGCGGTAGCTGCGCCCGAGATCGAGGGCGATGCCGGTGACGTACCCCCACTTGCTGGTGAAGCTCGGCAGCGAAGCCGAGAGGGTCGTGCCGTAGGCGCCGTGGCGCGCGGTGGTAATCACGAACGGCAGCGTGTAGGAGGTGGGGACGGGCTGGCGCCCGAAGACGTGGGCGAGGATCGCCGGGCGCCCGTGCCAGCGGCCATTGAAGGCGAGGACCTTGCCGTCGGAGGGAAACGGCGCCTGCTGGGCGATCAGCACCTTGGCGGTGAAGTGGCCCTGGCCGACCAGGGAGCGCCGGCAGGCGGCGAGCGCGTCCTCGGTGCTCGAAGGCTGAATCGCCTCGAGGCTGCACACGGGCAGGCCGGTCGGGTCGAGGTGGCCGTTGCGGTTGATCTCGACCGCGATCCGCCGCAGCTGCGGCGGCACCGAGCCGTCGACGGCGGCGATCCTGGTGCCGAGCGAGAAGTGGATCGGAGCGGTGCCATGGCGTGGCAGGCGGTCGGGGGCGATCGTCGCCTTGACCGTGACCCGCACGCCGTCGCGCTGGATCGTTTCGGCAGCCGAGCCCGATGAGCTCGTGGCCGAGGCTCCACCCCCAGCGGTCGATCCCGAGGCAGAGAGGGCGGCTTCCGAGCCCCGCGGCAGGTAGGGACCGAACTCGAAGGCGTTGCCCAGTTCGCCGTTGCCGTCGCTGACGAGGAGGTCGCCAGCGGCGTTGACGGCCAGGCCGGACGGTTCGCCGTCGACGATCGCCGCCCCGGGCGGCCCCTTCAGCTGGCCGACGAAGGCATAGGAGCCGGGGTGGCCGGCACCGGGCGCCTCGAACTCGTCGACCGCCGCCTCGGGGTGTTCGTAGCCGGGCTGGAGGTCGTCGAGCACCAGCAGGTGCTCGGGCAGCGCCGGCTCGAGGGTCGGGTCGATCGCCAGCGCCGAGTCGACCAGGGAGCTGAAGCCGTGGGAGATCGTCGCCTGCGGGGCGGTCAGGCTCACCGCCGGTTCGTAGACCTTGACCCTGTTGCTCGCCGCGTCGGCGACGTAGACGCGGGCGCCGTCGGCGGAGACCGCCAGGCCGTAGCCTTCGCCCAGCGTGCCGAGGCCGATCGTCGCCACCGGCTGCTCACCCGCTTCGACCGGCGCCGCGTACTCGGCGACGTAGGTGCGGTCGTCGACGAAGACGTCGCCGGCCGCGTCGACCGCGACCCCGGTCGATTCGCCGCTGTCGAGGGTGAATTCGGTCGGGCGCAGGCGCAGCACGGCCTGGTGCCATTCGTTGGCATAGACGTTGCCGGCCGAGTCGATCGCCAGGCCGCAGACGCCGTCCAGCTCGTTGCTCCCGCCCCCGCCGATCGGTCCCCCCGGCAGGGCGATCTGGGAGTTGGCGTAGAGGCCTTCGCGGCTG
>JBQCCT010000350.1:0-3365 GCA_051961955.1 Solirubrobacterales bacterium | reverse complement strand
TAGGACACACGGAAGATTGGCTGCGCTCGCTGGCCGACATGCTCATCGCGCGGCACATCAATGTCTCGATTCCCAATCAGGAGCTGCGCCGGGAGCTCTTCGAGCACGATCCGGACCTCTGGTCGCGCTGCCAGCGGAAGTTCCGATGCATCGCCGTAGTCGGCGCTGGCGCCAGCGCACCCGTCCTCGCTCGAGGCGATGACCTGGCCAGCGGCCTGATCGAGAAGTTCAACATCGGCCAGGCTTCGGTCGAAGCTGAGAAAGAGCGGCTGGCCAGGATCACCGCGGTGGATCCGACCGAGTTTGAGGCCCAGCTCTCAGCAATCGGCCAGACCCTCGGCAACAGCCGCCGCGTTCGCGCCGCGATCTCCGACCTCTACAGGGTGCGCCACCCCACGGTCCTCGCCTACGAGTTGCTCGCCCACCTGCTCAAGCACCGCTTCCTCGACGCGATCATCAGCATGAACTTTGACGAGCTCCTCGACCAGTCGCTCGACGATGAGCTCGGGGTCGGCGAGTATGAGCGAATCGTCTCCGACCGCGACTGCGTCAATGTCAACAGCGACGTTTTCGCCCCCGACTACATCCCCCTGTACATCAAGCTCCACGGAACCGCCAGCGAGCCGGAGAGCCTCCGCTTCACGCGCGAGTCCTACTACGACAGCCCCGTGCAGGTGGGAACCGAGGCCGCGCGCCTCTTCCAGGTTCCCGAATGCGTGGTCCTTAACATCGGCTTCGGGATGGCCAGCTTCGACCTGCATCGGCTCCTCGCCATTCCCGACAGGCTCTGGCTCTACAACCTCAGCCACGACCACCTGACCACAAAGGCACGGGTGGCAATCAGTCGCGAGCGTGAGAACCACGACCGCAACGAAGGGACCGAATTCCGCGAGAGCGAGGACAACGAAGAAAAATGGATCCGGGAACGGCAGAACCTTCCGCTCACACCGGAGCCCAAAGAGCCCGAACCACCTTCCTCTGAGCCCGTCGCGGGCACCTCGGACCAGATGATGGATGCTCTTCTAACCGCGATCCAGTCCGAGGTCGGAAACCTCAGCGATCGAGGAGAGATAGAGGGCGAGGGCGGTAGCGACGAAGCGCCCGCTGCGATCACGCTGCGGCCAGTCGACCGGCATCGCGCGGTGGTCAGCCTGCTCGGCCCTAACAGCAGGCCCGGCAAACGACTGATCGACTTGCCTCGCGGCTCCGAGGACCCCCGCCTGTCCCTCGACCCACTTTCGCGCGCAGCCAAGCCCGAGTCGGTCAAGGCCGGCTACCTGCTGCGCCGCACCATCCTCGAGCTGGCGCTGGCGATGGCCCGGGGCCGGGGACTGGTCTCGATCGGCACCCTCGCCGTTGATCGCTGCGGCATGTACTACGACGAGTACCGGCGTCACGCCGGCGAAGACTTCTTCAGCTGGAGGGACCTCTACAAGCTCGTCGGCTTCATCCAGGACAAAGAGGTGCCGGACGTTCTCAAGGCCAGCGAAGCGATCTGCTGCTCCAATCCTGCCCTCGAGCCCGATGAAAAGACCCTGTACAAAATGCTCCTCGAGCCCGCCGCGAACGGAAGGAACCCGGAATGGCACCCCCTTCCCCGTCTTGATATCGAGGAGCTCGTGAAACGGGTCCTTCCCCAAATTGTCGATACACCCAGTCTCACTCACGAAGAGGTGCTCACCGAGGAGCTCGAAGGCTTGACGAAAGGAACTGAGTACGAGCTCCACTCGCGAGACGATCGGGTCTGCTCCAAAACCTTCTCGAGCCCAATGGTGCTGAAGACCCTCTCGTCCCTCGACGCCTACAGCTTCGACCTGGCGCGGGAGGGATGCACACTCGGCGACCAAGGCCGGATCGACGTGATCTCCGAGACCGGCGACTGGTTGCTCGAACGCAATAAGGCCTTCAAGCGCCAACTACGGGCGATACCAAAGATCCGGCTCATCGTCGCTTTTCTCTGCGACGTCGAAAAGCTGTACGAGGAGTTCGACCACATCGAGATCGCCTACCAGCAGCCATGGCACCACAACCGTCATATGGCGATCCTGCGACGCAACAAACAGCCAAAACAGGCGATCTATTTCGCCCGCCATCACCGGACGCCCTATGTCACGCCAGTTCTGGTCAAACGCCGGCAAGACATCAGCGTCTTGCAGACGACCTTCAAGGACCGGTGGACAAAATCGTTCAAGCTCGTGCCGCCGGGTGAGACGACGCCGAGCTAGCTCATCGCCCGGGCGATTACTACACGCTGGATCTCGTTGGTGCCCTCGTAGATCTGGGTGATCTTGGCGTCGCGCAGCATCCGCTCGACCGGGTACTCGTTGACGTAGCCGTAGCCGCCCAACACCTGGATCGCCTCGACCGTGACTTTCATCGCGTTGTCCGAGGCGAAGAGCTTGGCCATCGAGGTCCACTTGCCGAGGTCGGCGGGGCGCTCGGGCTTGTCGGCCATCGAGCAGGCTTTGTAGAGGAGCTCGCGGGCGGCGGCGGTGCCGGTCTCCATGTCGGCGAGCTTGAACTGGATCGCCTGCAGCTGGTTGATCGGCTTGCCGAAGGCGATCCTCTCCTTCGCGTAGGCGTTGGCGTAGTCGGTCGCGCCCTGGGCGATGCCGACCGCCTGGGCGGCGGCGCCGAGGCGGGTGCGCTCGAGCGTGCCGAGGGCGACGGAGAGGCCCTTGCCCTCCTCGCCGATCAGGTTCTCGTGCGGGACGCGGACGTCGGTGAAGGTCGGCGAGCCGGTCGGCGAGCCCTTGATCCCGAGCTTGTGCTCGAGCTTGCCGGGGTCGAAGCCGGGCCGGTCTTTCTCGACGACGAAGGCGCTGGTGCGGCGGTTCTCGCGGTCGGTGGTGGCGAAGACGACGTAGAAGTCGGCGATCGTCGCATTCGTGATCCAGCTCTTCTGGCCGTTGATCACCCACTCGTCGCCGTCGCGGACGGCGCTGGTCCGCATCGCCGCCGGGTCCGAGCCCGCCTCCGGCTCCGAGAGCGCGAAGGCCGGCGACCACTCGCCGCTGGCGCACTTCGGCAGCCACTTCTGCTTCTGCTCCTCGGAGCCGAAGAGCTGGATCGGCAGCGTCCCCAGCTCCTGCACCATCAGCATCAGGGCCGAGGAGGCGCAGGCCTTGGCGATCTCCTCGACCGCCATCTGCAGGACGAGCGTGCCGGTGCCGGTGCCGCCGTACTCACTGGCGAATGACAGCCCGAGCACGTCGTGGGAGGCGAGCAGCTCGCGCACGTCCCACGGGTATTCGCTCTTGCGGTCGATATCACCGGCCCGCGGCGCGATCTTCTCCCGCGCCAACCGGCGGACCATGTCCCGCAGGTCAAGCGCCTCCTGCGGAATCTCGTAGGCGGAGGTGACG
>JBQCCT010000349.1:0-13742 GCA_051961955.1 Solirubrobacterales bacterium | reverse complement strand
TCACCCTGCCGGGCGGTTCCTGTTACTCGGTCGGCGCCGGCGGGCACCTCACCGGCGGCGGCTACGGCTTGCTGTCGCGCCTTCACGGCCTCACCGCCGACCACCTGGAGGCAGTCGAGCTGGTCCGGGTCAACGCCGCCGGCGAAGCCGAGCTGATCAAAGCCAGCCGCGGCTCTTCCGACCCGAAAGAGCAGGAAATCTTCTGGGCCCACACGGGCGGCGGCGGTGGGAACTTCGGAATCGTCACCAAGTTCTGGTTCCGGGCGGTGCAGGCGCCGCAGGTGGCGTGGCTCTCGTCGCTTGCCTGGAACTGGAAAGACATCAGCGACGAAGCCCAGTTCGCCGAACTGTTGAAGCGCTATGGCGATTGGCACGTCGCCAACAGCGACCCCGGCAACAAGTTCGCGCCGTTGTTCGCGCTCCTGCATTTGACCCAGATGGCCAACGAATGCTCCCAGATCACCCTCACCGTCCAGGTTGCCGAAGACAACCGGAAGCTGCTCGGGGAATTCGAAGCGGCGATGGGCAAGAACATGCCTGAGCCGGTTCCTCAGCGGGCGCCGGTGGGCCATCATGGGATCGCCAGCCCGAGCGGCGAAGCTCGCTCGCTCCCCTGGCTCTTCGCGGTACAGGCACTCGACGGCGAGGGCAAGAACCAGTTCGGCAAGTACAAGTCCGCCTATATGAAGAAGAGCTTCCCGCAGAAACACGTCAAAGCGCTGTGGAAATACCTGCGCGAAGAACCGAATACAACCGCGTCCGAAGCGCTGCTCCAGGTCGATTCCTACGGCTGTCAGGTCAACGCGGTCGGTCCCGAAGAGACGGCGGTGCCGCAGCGCTCCTCGGTGATGAAGCTTCAGTTCCAGACCTACTGGATCCAGCCGGAGCACGAAGAAGCGAACCTGAACTGGATCCGGGGGCTCTACGAAGAGATGTACGGGCCAGCCGGGCCCGTGCCGGACGACACGATGGACGGCTGCTTCGTCAACTACCCGGACGTCGACCTGCAGAACTGGCAGCAGCTCTATTACAAGGGGAACTACTCGCGCCTGCAGAGGGCGAAGGCGCTCTGCGACCCGCACGACGTCTTCCACCACCAGCAGTCGATCGAGCTCCCCGGGTAGGGACTACAGTCAGGTTCGATGTCTTCGAACCCTGGCCCAGTAGCCGGCGCCCACCTCGGGCGGCGGACCAAGATCATCGCCACGGTCGGCCCGGCGAGCTGGGAGCCGGCGGTGCTGGAGCAGCTCGTGGCGGCGGGGGCGGACGTCTTCCGGTTGAACTTCTCCCATGCCGGGCCGGAGCGGCAGGGGGAGACGATCGCGGCGATCCGGGCGGCGGCGGAGCGGGTCGGGCGCGAGGTGGCGATCCTCGGCGACCTGCCGGGGACGAAGCTGCGGATCGGCTCGCTGCGCGACGACGTCGCCGAGCTGGAGACCGGGATGCACGTGACCCTGACGCCGGACGACGTCGAGGGGGACGCGGCGACGATCCCGGTGCCCTGGTCCGGCGTCTCCAACCTGCGTGAGGACCAGGTCGTCTACCTCGCCGACGGCTCGATCCGGCTGCGGGTCGACAAAGCTGGGGACTCGAGCATCGGCGCCGAGGTCGAGGTGGGGGGCACGCTCTCCTCTCACAAGGGAATGAACATCCCCGGCGCCGCGCCGCTGCCGGCCGCCACCGCGCTCGACCTCGATTGGGTCGACTTCGCCGTTTCCCAGGGTGTCGACATCCTCGCCGTCTCCTTCGTCTCCACCCCCGAAGACCTCGAACCGGTGCGCGAGCGACTCGACAAGCTCGGCGCCGACGTTCCCCTGGTCGCCAAGATCGAGCGCCAGCAGGCGGCCGAAAACGTCGACGCGATCGTCGCCGCGGCGACCGGCGGGATCATGGTCGCCCGCGGCGACCTCGGGATCGAACTGCCGCTGGCGCAGGTGCCGATCGTGCAGAAGCGGCTGATCCGCGCCGCCGGCCGCCGCTCGAAGGCGGCGATCACCGCGACCCAGATGCTGGCCTCGATGGTGACGGCGCGGCGGCCGACCCGGGCCGAGGTGACCGACGTCGCCAACGCGATCTACGACGGCACCGACGCGGTGATGCTCTCCGAGGAGACCGCGGTCGGCCAGCATCCGGTCGAGGCGGTGCGGGTGATGGACCAGATCGCCCGCGCGACCGAGCCCGACCTTCCCTATGGCGAGTGGCTCTTCCGCCGCACCGACCAGGCGACCCAGGACATCGCCGACTCGGTCGCCCAGAGTGCCGTCGGCGCCGTCTACCGGCTGGGGCTGAAGGCGCTGGTGGTGCCGACGACCAGCGGCCGCACTGCCCGCCTCGTCTCCGCCCATCGGCCGAACGTACCGGTGCTGGCGGTCTCGCCGCGCATCGAGACGGTGCGGCGCCTTAACCTCCTCTTCGGCGTGACCGCAATCCGCTGCGACTACGAGACCGACGTCCATACCCTGATCGGCACCTGTTCCGAGATGGCGGGGAGAACCAGCGTCGCAAAGTCGGGCGACCTGATCGCGATCACCGCTGGCCTTCCCGACCAGGGACTCGGTACCAACCTCTTCGAGGTCCACCGTGTCCCTTGACGCGCCGGCGGTACGGCTCGAGCGTGAGGAGAGCGGCCTCGCGGTCATCACCCTCGACAGCCCGCCGCTCAACCTCTTCGACCAGCGGATGATCAACGACCTGCGCGCGGGGATCGAGGCGGTTGCCGCCCGCCCGCCGCGGGCGCTGCTGATCCGGGCTGAGGGGCGCGCCGTTTCCGGCGGTGTCGACGTCCACGTCTTCGCCGGGCTGACGCCGGAGCAGGGAAGCCGGCTCTGGAGCGAGCTGCTGGGGATGATCGAGAAGGTCGAAGAGCTGCCGGCGCCGGTCGTCTTCGCCGCCCACGCGCTGACCCTGACCGCGGCCTTTGAGCTGGCGCTCGCCTGCGACCTGATCGTCGCCTCGCCGGCGGCGAAGTTCGGCCTGGTCGAGAAGGTGGTGGGGTTGACGCCGTCGATGGGCGGCACCCAGCGCCTCGCCGAGCGCGCCGGCTCCGGCCGCGCCCGCCACTTCGTGATGTCGGGCGGGATCTTCGGCGCCGAGGAGATGGCGCGCTGGGGCGTCGTCAACCTGATCTTCGAGGACGACTTCGCCGCCGCCGCTCGCGCCTTCGCGGCCGAGCTGGCCGCCGGGCCGACCAAGGCGCACGCGATGACCAAGCACATCCTCAAGCGCTTCCGCGAAGGCGGCATCCCGGCCGCAGACGAGGCGGTGCGAAGCGAAGCCGCCGAGCTCTTTGCCAGCGAGGATCTGCAGAACGCCGTCCGCACCTTCCTCGAGCACGGCGGCCCCGGCCACGCCAAATTCCACGGCCGCTAGGGTGGGGAAATGCCGGGAATGCCTAACGTCGACTTCGACGCGATCGCCAAAGGCCTGGCGATGGCCGTGCCCTTCGTCAACCACCTCGGGGTCGAGATAACCAAGGTCTCCGCCGGCGAGGCGACGGTGGTGCTGCCGCGCCGGGCCGAGCTCACCAACCACGTCGGCTCCCAGCACGCGGGCGCCCTCTTCACCGCCGCCGAGACCGCCTCGGGGGCGGCCTTCGTCGGCGCCTTCGCCGTCCGCATGGGCGACGTCGTCCCGCTCGCCAGGTCTGCCGAGATCGACTACACGAGGATTGCCAAGGGGCCGATCACCGCCAGCGCCAAGCTCGGCGTCGAGGCGGCCGAGGCGCTCGCGACCCTCGATGCAGAAGGCAAGGTCGAGTTCCCCTGCGAAGTTGAGCTGACCGACAAGGACGGCAACCGCGTCGCCACCGCCACCGTGCACTGGCACGTGCGGCTGAAAGAGGCGTCGGCGACTTAACTGCCGACGGGGACGATCGCGCCGGAGCGGATCAGGCGCAGCGCCTCTCCCGGCTTGGGGTCGAAGACCTCGACCTGGGTGTTGACACCGGGGAAAGCGAGGTACGCGTTGGTGGCGTCGGTTCCTGAGGCATAGGCGGTGCCACCGCCTCCGATCCTCACCAGGATCGCCCCCGGCCGCTGCCCCGATTCTCGGACCCCCGCCAGCGCCGTCTGGTCTTCGTAGCTGCCGACCGTGAGGAAGGGTTTCTTGCTTTCGGCTTCTTCGCCCTTCGGCAGGTAGCGCACGTAGGTCCGTCCCGGATGGCGTGAGACTTCGTATTCGACCCCCAGCCGCGGCCCCGCCCAGTAGACCGGGTAGCCGACTCCTCCCATCGCTTTCAGCAGGCCCGACTCGGGGACGACGGTGACCGAGCTGGAGCCGGTCGTCGCATCGGTGCTGGTGCTGGTGCCTGAGTCGCCTCCGCAGCCGGTCAACAGCGCGACGATCGGGACGATGACCGCGACGGCGCCGAGGGCGGCAGCCAAGTGGGTGCGCTTCGGCCGTTTCTTCACGGGCGCCAGTTCTAGCAACGGCATCGGCCGCCCGGGCGGTCAGGGAGCCGCCCGGGCGAAGATGCCTTTACGCCGTCAGGAGCTGCAGACGGCGTAAGCCTGGACGGTGAACTTTTCGCCAGACCCGCCGGCTGCGGTGTTGGTTCCGACTACTTTCCAGGTGTTGCTGGCGCTCGGGTAACTTTCGACCAGCGCCAGTGGCGAGGTGATCCCGGCTTTCACGACCCGGCCGCCGCCGCCCAGCAGGATCTTGCCGACGGGGCAGGAGGCGGTTGCCGGAACCTGCGTCCCAGCGGGCGGTTTGTTTTCCGATTCCACCGCGGTCCCGGTGATGATCTGGCTCGAGGAGATGAGACCGGTCGAGCCGGTCGCGCCTTTCGGCCCGGTAGCCCCGGTTTTACCCTGGGTTCCCTGCGGCCCGGTCGCACCGGTTTTACCTTGGGTTCCCTGCGGCCCGGTAGCCCCGGTTTTACCTTGGGTACCTTGCGGCCCGGTAGCACCGGTTTTGCCCTGGATACCCTGCGGCCCGGTAGCCCCGGTTTTGCCCTGGACGCCCTGCGGTCCGGTGGCTCCTGCTTTCCCTTCTTTGCCTTGCGGACCCTGCGGTCCGGTGGCTCCTACCGGACCCTGGACGCCCTGCGGCCCGGTGGATCCGGTATCGCCTTTTTTACCCTGCGGCCCGGTGGCACCCGCGTCGCCTTTCTGGCCCTGAGGCCCGGTGGCGCCTTTATCCCCCTGTTTGCCTTGGGGCCCGGTGGCACCGGTTTTACCTTGGATGCCCTGAGGCCCGGTCGCACCGTTATCGCCTTTCTGGCCCTGAGGCCCGGTAGCGCCCTTATCCCCCTGTTTACCCTGCGGCCCAGTCGCGCCGTCTTTACCAGGAGCGCCCTGAGGCCCGGTGGCGCCGTCTTTTCCGTCTTTACCTTGCGGACCCTGCGGTCCGGTGGCCCCTACCGGACCCTGGACGCCCTGCGGCCCGGTGGATCCGGTATCGCCTTTTTTACCCTGCGGCCCGGTGGCACCCGCGTCGCCTTTCTGGCCCTGAGGCCCGGTAGCGCCTTTATTGCCTTGGGGTCCGGTGGCACCGTCTTTGCCCTGCGGTCCGGTGGCTCCTACTTTCCCTTGCGGACCCTGCGGTCCGGTGGATCCGGTATCGCCTTTTTTACCCTGCGGCCCGGTGGCACCCGCGTCGCCTTTCTGGCCCTGAGGCCCGGTGGCGCCTTTGTCTCCCTGTTTGCCTTGGGGCCCGGTGGCGCCGGTTTTACCTTGGATGCCCTGAGGACCGGTCGCCCCCGGTTTGCCCTGCGCGCCCGTTGCACCGGTAGGCCCGGTAGCGCCAGTGGCGCCCGTGGCCCCGACTTTGCCTTTCGGCCCCTGCGGACCGGCTGCCCCTACGGGACCGGCCGGTCCCTCAGCTCCGTTGGCGCCGGCAGCGCCTTGGGGACCTGCGGCTCCCTGTTTGCCCGAGCAGATCAATTTCACCGCTTTGGCCACCGATTTCGCGTTGGCGGCGAGGAAGGCCTTCTTCACGGTTGACTGGCAGGAGCGTTCCTGCGCGGTCAGCGCCGTGGCGCTGGAACTGGTCACCGCAAGGGCGAGAGCCGCTACGGTGAGGGCGATCATCAACTTCTTGACTGGGTTCTGGACCCCGCTTTGGGTCATGGGCCTTCCTCTCTGACGGATTGCAGATGGCGAGATTAGGGATCAATCAGGGGTTCCACCATCCGCATTACTCCGCATACAATTCATGTCGCCATTGGAACTTGGGAAGTTCTCTACTAACTTTTTGCATTTGCCCCTCGAACATTCGTCACAAGGGCTAAAGGAACATCCGTCCAGACGAGTTGACCTCAGCTAACTGACCTTGCCGCCCGGGCCGAACCCCGGAGCGTGAGGCGCCACCCTAAACATGGGGGTTTGTTTGCAACCTGCCTGGCTGCGGCCGTCGGAGCGATCTTTTGGTTCGCCTCGGTTGGCAGCGCCAGTGCGGTTGGCGGGACCCAGATCCTCGGTTCCCCCGAAGTTCGCGCGGCTGTCGATTCTTTCCTTACCCCCACTTTGCCGCGAGCGGTGCGGATCAAGGTCGCGCCCTGCCCGGGTGATCCGACGGCCCAGGGCTGTCACAGCTCGGGCCGGCAGATGGACACGATCTGGCTTAACCCAGAAGCCGGTGGCCTCGACGCCGAAACCATCTCACACGAGATGGGGCATGTCTTTGAGAGCTACCTCTGGGACCTGCGCTGGGAAGGCGTCTCCGAGAGCACCTTCGTGCCGAAGGACCTCTACCGCATCGCTCAGGTCCTCTTTGAAGATCCCGCCCCCGGCATCCTCTATTCGACCGCCTGGTCCGAGCAGTTCGCCGAAAGCTACAGCGCCTGTGCCCGCTTCACCCAGCTCACGGAAACCCTCGCCACCCACTACTGGGGCTTCGAAATGAGCCCCGAACAGCACGAACTGATCTGCCCAATGATCGACAAATTGGCCCTTGAGTACGAAGAAGCCACCGCCCCCGCGACGCCCCTCGTCCTCAACGCCCGTCCCCTGCTGCCGCACCGCCATCACGCCAGGCCTTAAGATCCCTAGCTCTGCCGCATAGAGCCCGCCCACCCAAGCGGCCGGCAGACCTAGCGCCTGTAGCTCAGTTGGATAGAGCGTCGGTCTACGAAACCGAAGGTCACAGGTTCGAATCCTGTCAGGCGCGTTGACGCGATCCCGCTTGGGAAGCGGGTTTGCGCTCCTTTTAGGAGCACCTAGAACTCAACAAAGGGCTGCTGGGGCAAGCCCTGGGGCAAGGTGAGGTCTGAGCGAGGTCGATCCAGACCTTGAATTAGCGCGTTAGAACCACCTAGCGTCGCCACCGAAACCGCAAAGCGCCCCCGCGCTGCGTGAACAGCCGGGGGCGTGGCACAGGAGGGGTTAGCTCCCATGCATTGCTCCTATGTCAAGTCTCTCTGAGGGTGGCCGGGATCCTGAGGAGATATCTATAGAGATAGGGATGGAGAGGAATCCCGCAGCAGCCGGTAGAAGCGCCTGGCCAGGTGGCGCTTGAGACAGCGCAGGGCCTCGCGGTTGCTCTTGTCCTCGGCCCGCTTCTTGTCGAGGTAGGCGCGGGTCTCGGGGTCTAGGCGCGATCTAGTGATCGCGATCACGTGAAGGGCGCGGTCCAACTGGCGATCCCCGCCCCGGTGCAACTCACGATGCCGACGCTGGAGGAGCGGTTCGGCCTCAATCTCTGGCGGGGCCGGCGTCGAGCGGACCTGTCCCAGGAAGAGCTGAGCGACTTCGTCGGGCTGAGTCGCGACGCCGTCAACCAACTGGCGCTGGGGCGGCGGCTGCCCCGGCTCGACACCATCCTCCAGCTCGCCGCCGGCACGAACGTCTCGATCGGCTTCCTGCTGGAAGGAATGGAACGGCGCCCGGGCCGGTATGTCGATGGTGACTTCTACGTCGAGCATCCCGCGGCGTCCCTGCGCAGGAGCGTCCAGCGGTGACGGCCCAAGTCCAATTGCAGCTAGACGTACTTGCCGAGGTACTGAGCGAGGACCCGGACGTGCTCACGCTCCAGGCGCTCGCCGGCCGGGTGCTTCCGAACCCCCGCAGCCTCACCGGGGGCCTCGCGCTCGCCCGCGCCCTCCAGAAGCTGGACGACGAGGGCTTGATAATCAGCGACGGCCTCCTGGTGCGGGCAAGCCGACCGGCGCTGTACTTCAAGCGCCTGATCGCCTCGGTCGCAATCGAGGTGGTCGCCGCCAACATCCTCGGCGAACCACGCAAGGCCAACTACGAGGCGGTCCCCCGCGTCGTCTACACCGACCCCCGGGCCGCGGCCGTGGGAGCCGCCGCCGGCCGCTTCAGCGCGATTGGTCCCGCTCTCAGAGGTGCCGAAGACCGCCACCTACACCCACGCCTATGCTGAGAAGAAGGGCTTTCTCACCCTGCTCAGCGATGGCGAGCGGCTGACCGGCGCCTACGCCCTCGGCCCCGAGGCGGTTGAGTGGCTACAGCAGGCCACGCTGGCGATCCGCGCCCACACCCCGCTCGAGGTGCAACCAGGAGCATCAACGCACGTTTCATGCTGATTCCTTTCGTCAGGTGACTTTCGCGCGCGACGCTATGGCTGGCCCGCTGGGCGGGATGTGGCCCGCTCGTAGCTGTCCGGTGACGATTCGGTGAAAGGCTGACGACGTTTACCCAAGCGAGGCCGACGTTGGTACCTCAGTTCCCGCAGTAGAACGCGCGTGTCCCTACAGCCCGGTACCCCACCACCGGTAAAAATCTCCTCTCCAGTCGGTCTGGGGAAGCAACCGATAAGGGAGAGTGCGATGCTTTTTCAGGAGCCGGATTGGCGCTTCTGCTGGAAGTGCCAAGAGATTTTCAAAGGGCCCGACGCGACCGGCGTCTGTCCGGCGGACGGAGTGCACCACGACCCGTCCCGCGGTGGCGATTACGTCATTTTCAACGAGACCGCGAGCATTCCGCCGCCGGCGGGAGAGGTTTGGGCCGAGGCTCCCTCGCAGGAGACTGGGTGGCGGCACTGCAGCCAGTGCGAGGCGCTGTTTCTTTCGGCGGGACACGGGGTCTGTCCCGCGGGCAGGGGCGATCATCTCGACGACGGCTCCCATTACCGGCTCCTCTACGACGGGCCCTACCTGCACCTGATCGGCGCGGGCTACCAGCTCGGCTGGCGCCGGTGCGTTCGCTGCCAATCCTGTTACCTCTCGGGCAACCGCAGCGCCGGTGCTTGTCCAGCCGGAGCCGAGGGGCACGTGCCCGACGAGCGAAACTACGCGCTGCAGGCCGCGGGGCCGCTCAACGACGGCGTCGATGCCGAGCTGCTGATCGTCGCGCCTCCGGACTTCACCGACGCGGTTCTGCCGCTGGTCGAGCACCGCCGCCGCGACCTCACCGTCCGGCTCCTCACCTTCGACGACGAGCTGAAAAGCCACTACACCGGCCGCGACGACGCAGCTCGGCTGAAGACGGTGATCGGCTATGCCGCCGAGTACCTGCGGACCCGGTACGTCTTCCTCGTCGGAGGCGGCTCGGCAATCCCCCTCAGGTACCGGTACAGCGACCACGACGGCGACCCCTGGGAAAAGGGTGTCCGCTCCGTCACTGACCTCTACTACGCGAACCTCTACGAGGATCACGCCGAAGCCGCCGACGGCTTTGTCACCCACCGCGGCTGGAGCAGTTGGGGCGCGAACGGGGACGGCTTCTACAACTACCAAGACTGGTCTCAGCAGACGACGGCGGCCGACAACCCCGACCGGGTCGACGGCTACCCCGACCTTGCCGTCGGCCGCCTCCCGGCCGGCAGCGCCGACGAAGTCAGCGCCTACGTCGAAAAGCTGCTCGCCTATGAGGAAGGAAGGCTCGCCCGGGGCGGAGGCAAGCTGTCGCTGCTGGGAGACGGCGGCTACGAAGGCATCGTTTCCTGTGAAGGGCTGATCGTGAGCGAGGTGCCCCTCCCGGGCCCGGAATGGCCGACAGTGGACCGGATCGGCTTCCGTTATGCGCCCGGGGCCACGCTGCCGGCGGGCAGCCGCCGGGCGGGGGAGGAGGACACCCCCGCGACGATTACCGAAACCAGCTCTTGATCGTCTACGTCGGCCACGGCGGCCCCGACAACTGGGCGATCGGATGGAACGCCGATACCGCGAAAGACCTGCCGTCGGTGGGGAACGTGCCGATCGTCGTCTGCGTCGGCTGCCAGACGGGACAGCTGGGGACGATGGTCGCGGCCGGACCGGACCCCTACGTTGACACGGCGGGAGACACCCACTGGTACTGGGCCCTGCCGCCGGGCTCCCCGAACCCGACGGAACTGGTCGATTTCGGCGCCGACGACGCCGCCGGTGAGCATGGGACTCCCGAGCGAAGGTGGACCGCCGGGCCGGGGGGAACGATCGCACCGATCGTTCCCGAGGAGCCCAGCGTCTATCAGCCGTACTGCCAGACGATTGCTCGCCAGTGGCTCTGCTCCTCCCCCAATGCCGGCGCCGTTGCTTACATCGGCGAGCAGACGGTCGCTGAAAACACCTGGGGAGCGCAACTGGTGGCACCGATGCTGGCGGCCGCCGCCGATCGGGCCGGCAGCGGCCAGCGACTCGGCGACCTCTGGCTGGTGGGCTGCCGCAGCTACTGGCGCGAGCACCATGCGGACGAAGGGTCGATCGCCTGCGCGCGCATTTACCTCTCATACATGACGCTCTATGGCGACCCGAGCCTGCGCATCAACGCCTGAGCGCCAAGCGCCGCTTGATGAGGGCTGAGCCGGCGCCGTCGTCTCCGATGGCGACCCGAGCCCACAGGGCATCCTCGGCGCTCGCATCCCGGAGCTGGGGACGCCGCAGTGGCGCTGGTTCTACACCCAGCAGCACGGCGACAACGCCACCTACGAAGTGATGCCTTCGCCGGAGCGAGCGGTACGAACGCCAGGCGGGGGTCACTCTGTCCGAAAAGTGACCAATCGCGGCGCTAGTGCGAGTGCTCGTGGTGGGCTCCTCCGGTCATGGCTGTTAAACCTAGCCTCCATGAGCGGCCCTGAGCTAAGCCTTGGCGTCTCCGTCTTCCTTGCCTGCGCCGTGGAGGCGGTCGAGGCGTTCACCATCGTCCTCGCGGTCGGCTCGACCCGACACTGGACCTCGACGCTGCTAGGCACCGGAGCGGCTCTGCTGGCCTTGGCGATCCTCACTGCCGCGCTCGGCCCGGCATTGCAGAGCATTCCGATCGACGTCCTCCGCCTGCTGGTCGGCGGCCTGCTTCTGGTCTTCGGCCTGCAATGGCTTCGCAAGGCGGTGCTGCGCGCGGCCGGCGCGAAGCCGCTTCGCGACGAGCGCGCCGCGTTCGAGCGCCAGAGCGCCGCTGCCGCGGAGGCGGCGCCGGACCCCGGCTTTGACGGCTATGCCTTCGCCATCTCCTTCAAAGCGGTTCTGCTCGAGGGATTGGAGGTGGTGTTCATCGTCCTGACCTTCGGTGCCAACCAGGGCAACATCGGCCTCGCCGCCCTCGCGGCCGCGACGGCGGTCCTCCTCGTCGTCGTAGCGGGGATCGCCGTCAGGGCGCCACTGGCAAGCGTGCCCGAGAACACGATCAAATTCGCGGTCGGCGTCCTCCTAACCAGCTTCGGCATCTTCTGGGGCGCTGAGGGCGCGGGCACCCACTGGCCGGGGGACGAGGGCGCGCTGCCGGTCCTGGTCCTCGCGGTCGCCGCAGCGGCGTGGCTGATCGTGCTCGACTGCCGGCGCGGTCGGCCCGAACTGCTGAGGCAGCCCGAGTGATCGCGGCATTCGGGCGGGGCGTCTGGGGGTTCGTCGTCGGCGACGACTGGCGCGCTGCTGTCGGAGTGGCGACGGCCCTCGCCCTCACCGCCCTTCTGGAGGCAGCTGGCGTCGTCGCCTGGTGGGTCACGCCGATCGCGGCTGTCGCGATCCTCTATCTCTCCGTGCGGCGGGCCGTCCCGCGCCGCGCCTCAGAACGCCGCGAAGCGGACCAGACCGCTGCCGAACAGGCCAGACCTCTTACCTAGTCGAAAACCCCGGGCGCCCGGTCCGGGCCCTGACCTCACTCCAGGTCAAGAGTCTCCCGCTCGCCGGATCGATCACCTTGAGCCGGAGTGCCCGCAGCCCGTCTCGCACGCTCAACACCGGGACGTCGTGGAAGATCGGGTTCTCGTCGTGGGCGCGCTGGAGGTTGTAGTTGGGGATCTTGGCGCTGAGGTGGTGGACGTGATGCAAGCCGATGTTGCCGGTGAAGAACTGGAACACCCTCGGCAGCTTCAGGTAGGAGCTGCCGCGCAGCGCCGCTGCGGAGTAACTCCATTTCTCAGAGGTCTCCCAGTAGACGTCCTCGAACTGATGCTGGACGTAGAACATCCAGACTCCCAGGGTGCCGGCGAGGATCGCCGTCGGCAGCTGCACGAGCAGCCACGCCCGCGGGCCGAGAAGCCAGACGATCGAGCCGATCAGGATCGCGAGCACCAGGTTCGTGGCGATCACGCTGCGGCGCTGGCGGGGGCGCATCTTCTGCGACCACAGCCGCGGGCCGATCATCAGCGACCAGACCGGGCCGATCCCGAACATCACGACCGGGCTGCGGAACAGGCGATAGGCCAGCCGGGACTTCCAGGGGCGCCCGAGGTACTCCTCGACCGTCAGCGTGGCGATGTCCCCGGTTCCCCGTCGATCGAGGTCACCCGCGGTGCCGTGATGGACGGCGTGGTTGTGGCGCCAGTTCGCGAACGGCTGGAAGACGAGCAGGCCGGTGAGCCGCCCCACCCACAGATTGGCTCGCTTCGTCGGCAGGAACGAGCCGTGGGCGCAGTCGTGGAAGACGATGAAGGTCCGCATCAGGAAGCCCGCCGCCGGGATCGCCAGTGCAAGGGTGATCCACACCGAGACCTCGAGACAGAGGTACATCGCGACGGTCAGGGCCAGGTAGGGCAGCACCGAGGTCGCCAGGTCGAGGAGGCTGTACCGAAGCGAGGGCTGCTCGTGCCGGGCTACGGACTGCCGCCAGGGCGCGCCCGAGGCCAGATCGCCGGGGGTGGGTCGGGTAGCGGTGTCCATGGCCTAAAAGGCTGCGAACCGAACCAGGCTGACCCCGCCCGCGATCAGGCAGTAGATCGCAAACGGCTTCAGGGTGTGGGTCTCGAAGTAGCGGACCAGGAAGCGGACCGATAGGTAGGCGACGACGCCGCAGACCAGGAAACCGACGGCGACCTGGCCGTGGATGTGTTCCCCGGCGCTGCCGAACAGGCTCGGCACCTTAAGCACCCCGGCGGCGAGGATCACCGGCGTCGCCAGTAGGAAGGCGAAGCGCGCCGCGTCCTCATGGGAGAGCCCTTTCCAGAGTCCGCCGACCATCGTCACTCCCGAGCGGCTGATGCCGGCGAACAGAGCGAGGATCTGCAAGCTGCCGATCGCCACGCCGTCGAGGTAGGAGATGCTCGAGATGCGAATGTCCGACTCGTGGGCTTCGGCCACCTCCTCGGCCGAGCGTGAGCCACTCGCGGCATGGGCCTGCACGGCGTCGGTCGACAGCTCCGGCGCCGGTGCCTCGTTCTGATGGCGCAGCCGCTCCCCGGCGAAGAGGATCAGGCCGTTGACGAAGAGGAAGGCGCTCGCGGCGACCGGCTTGGCGAACACCGTGCGGAAGACGTGCTCGAGGGCGAGCCCGGTGATCCCGACCGGGATCGTCGCCAGGACGATCAGCCAGGCCAGGCGCTCGTCGGGGTCCAGAGCGCTGATCTGGCGCTCGCGGAAGCTGCGGGGGACGCTGCGCAGGAAGCCCCGCACGATCCTCACCCAGTCGGCGCGGAAGAAGATGATC
>JBQCCT010000348.1:0-6507 GCA_051961955.1 Solirubrobacterales bacterium | reverse complement strand
GTACGCCGACAAGGAGACCGAGGCGATGCGGGCGGCGATGCGCGAGACCGACCGCCGCCGGGAGATCCAGCTCGCTTACAACAAGGAGCACGGGATCACGCCGGAGACGGTCCGCAAAGGGATCTCCGAGATGGCCGAGTTCCTGGCGATGGAGGATCGGGCACCGCGTAAACGGCGGCGCCGTCGCGGCGGCGATTTCTCCAGCCCGGAGGAGCTGGAGAAGACGATCGTCGCCCTCGAAGAGGAGATGCTGGCGGCGGCCGACGAGCTGCGCTTCGAGGAGGCGGGGCGGATCCGCGACGAGCTGCGCGAGCTGCGGCGCGACCTCGACGGGATGACCGCCGGCGCCTGATTTACATAGGTCGTCACTCCCCGATAGGCGGTTTTGTATGGGAAACCCGCCGTACACTTTCCGCAACCAGTCAATGCCTCCTAAGCTCAAACAGTGTCCGTTCCAGTCACGGAAGAGACCTTCGACTCCGAAGTCCTAGACCGCTCGCAGACGCTTCCCGTCGTGGTCGACTTCTGGGCCGATTGGTGCGGTCCGTGCAAGGCGCTGAGCCCGGCGCTGGAGAAAGCCGAGGCATCGCGTCGGGGCAAGGTCGTCCTCGCCAGGGTCGACGTTGACGCCAACCCGCGCCTGTCGGCGCTGTTCAAAGTCCAGGGAATCCCCGCCGTGAAGGCCTTCCGGGAGGGGCAGGTCATCGACGAATTCACCGGTGCGTGGCCACCTGCCCAGGTCGAGGCGTTCTTCGACTCACTATTCCCCTCACGCACCGACGAGCTGCTCGCGGCCGGCGACGAGCCCTCCCTGCGCGAGGCGGCCGAACTCGAGCCGGGGCGCGACGACGTCGCCGTCGCCCTGGCGACAGCAAGGCTGGGGCGGGGAGCCGAAGCTGAGGCATTGGAGGCGGTCAAAGGCCACGACGGCGACTTCGCCGCCGCCGGCGTCGCCGCTCGCGTTCGCCTCACCGGGGCTGGGATCGGCAGCGACGCCTTCGCTGCTCTGGACCGCGGTGAGCGCGAGGCTGCCCTCGATGCCTTGATCGCCGGGTTGGGAAGGGCCGGCGACTCCCACCGCGAAGACTTCCGCCGCGCGATCATCGGCATCCTCGCCGACCTCGACCCCGGCGACCCAACGGCCCGCGCCTATCGTCGCAAACTCTCCCTCGCCCTGGAATAGCCAAGAAGACTTGACTTGTACCCAAACGGGTGCTAGGCCTGCGTCAGGTCAAAAATCCGGCGCTGCAAGGCGCCGGGGCAAAGGGAGAGAACCAATGACGCACGTGAAGAAGCTCGGTCTCGTCGTTGTGGCGGCGACGGCCCTGATGGCGTTCGCCGGAGCCGGCACGGCCTCGGCCGCGGGGGGCGTCCTCTGCGAGGAAATCGGAGAACCATGCGCAGCAGCCGAAAAATGGGCGGTCAACGCGCACATGACCTTCGACCTCAAAGCCGGCACCAAAACCAAACTCACAGCTACAGGCGGTCAGGTCTTGGTGGAATGCGCTGAATCCAAAATCACAGGCAAAGTCCTGAATGCGGGGACCAATGTCGTAAAAGCCATGGTCGAAGTCCAGAAAGAATGGTTGACCTGGGGCATGTGCAGCAGTCCTATGGTCACTTCCACACCCGGGTTACTCGAAATCGAATACAGAAACGAACCGGGAACAAAAGGCACAGTATTCGCGAATAACTTCGTGATAACAGCCATAATCGGAGGCATTGATTGCCATTACAAATCGGGCACCGGTACCGACATCGGTAAATACACCCCGGGGGCCGAAGGGAAAGACGGGATCCTTGCCGTCAGCGTAGTCACAGCCCTGGAAAACAGCGCCGCACATCCCAGCAGCCCCCTCCTCTGCCCGCCGGACGTTGTCTGGGACGGCGAATACACATTGACAGGCAATACAGCGCTCTACATCAAGGGGGAATAGGCAAGCACCGGAATTGAGCAAACGCGGCCGCCCCTCCTTGGGCGGCCGCGGCGCCGAGGCGGGCTGCATCGGCGATGGGAACATCTGTTCGTCTGCGTAGAATCGTCGTAAGTGGCTGCCTCTGAGCGAATCGTCATCTCCGGCGCCCGGGAGCACAACCTCAAGGACATCGACGTCGAGCTGCCCCGGGACGCGCTGATCGTCATCACCGGGCTGTCCGGGTCCGGGAAGTCGAGCCTTGCCTTCGACACGATCTACGCCGAGGGGCAGCGGCGCTACGTGGAGTCGCTGTCGGCGTACGCGCGCCAGTTCCTCGGGCTGATGGAGAAGCCGGACGTGGACTCGATCGAGGGGCTCTCGCCGGCGATCTCGATCGACCAGAAGACGACCTCGCGCAACCCGCGCTCGACGGTCGGCACCGTGACCGAGATCTACGACTACCTGCGCCTGCTCTGGGCGCGGATCGGCACCCCGCACTGCCCCGAGTGCGGCGACGAGATCACCGGCCAGACCCAGGAGCAGATCGTCGACCGGCTGATGACGCTGGAGGACGGAACCAAATTCATGGTGATGGCGCCGGTCGTCCGCGGCCGCAAAGGCGAGTACGGCAAATTGCTCGACCAGATGCGGCTCGAGGGCTACTCGCGGGCCAAGATCAACGGCGAGCTGCGCCGCCTCGACGAGGACATGTCCCTCGATAGGAAGTACAAACACGACGTCGCGATCGTTGTCGACCGGCTGGTGATGAAGACGGATCTGCGCCGCCGCCTCTCGGAGTCGGTCGAGGCCGCTGCGGGACTAGCTGCCGGTCTGATCGAAGTGGAGATCGTTGATGGCAAGCAGGAGGGGGAGACGCTGCTCTTCTCCGAGCAGTTCGCCTGCCTCAACTGCGGCACCTCGATCCCCGAGTTGGAGCCGCGGATCTTCTCCTTCAACTCGCCCCACGGCGCCTGCGACCGCTGCCACGGCCTCGGCTTCCAGCGGGTGATCGATCCGGAGCTGGTCGTCCCCGACCCGACGCTTTCGCTGGCCGAGGGGGCGCTGCAGCCGTGGAACCGCGGCGTCACCGCCTACTGGCGGCGGCTGATCGCCTCCGTCGCCGAGTCCTACGACGTCGACGTCGACAAGCCCTGGGCGAAGCTGAAGCAGTCCGAGAAAGAGGTCTTCCTCTACGGCACCGGCGGCGAGCGCCACCACGTCTCCTACACCAACCGCTTCGGACGGCGCCGCTCTTACCGGGTCCGCTTCGAGGGGATCGTCAACCATCTGCAGCGCCGCTACGAAGAGACCGATTCGGAGTCCAACCGGGAGCGGATCGAGGGCTACATGGCCGAGCAGCCGTGCCCGGCCTGCCACGGCGCCCGCCTGCGGCCCGAGAGCCTCGCGGTCAAGGTGGGCGGCTGCAGCATCGCCGAGTACAGCGACCTCTCCGCCCACGCGGCGGCGGAGTGGATCCGCAACCTGGAGATGACCGAGACCGAGCGGGCGATCGCGCGGCTGATCGTGCGTGAGATCACCGAGCGCCTCTCTTTTCTCGAGAACGTCGGCATCGGCTACCTCTCGCTGGCGCGCTCGGCCCGCACCCTCTCAGGCGGCGAGGCGCAGCGGATCCGGCTCGCGACTCAGATCGGCTCCCACCTGGTCGGGGTGATGTACGTACTCGACGAGCCCTCGATCGGCCTCCACCAGCGCGACAACGAGAAGCTGATTGCGACCCTCGACCGCCTGCGTGACCTCGGCAACACGGTGATCGTGGTCGAGCACGACGAGGGGACGATGCTGGCGGCCGACCACCTGGTCGACCTCGGTCCCGGCGCCGGCGAGCACGGCGGCCACGTGATCGCGGCGGGGACGCCGAAAGAGGTGGCGAAGAACCCCGCCTCGCTGACCGGCCAGTACCTCTCCGGCAAGCGCACGATCGAGGTGCCGGCGCAGCGGCGCCAGCCGACCGGCACGCTGGTCGTCCGCGGCGCCCGCGAACACAACCTCAAGGACGTTGACGTGATCGTCCCGCTCGGGGTCTTCTGCTGCGTCACCGGCGTCTCCGGCTCGGGCAAGTCGACCCTGGTCAACGAGACCCTGCACCACGCGGTAGCCAACCGCCTGCACCAGGCGAAGCTGCGGCCCGGCGCCCACGACGGCATCGACGGCCTCAGCCAGATCGACAAGATCATCAACATCGACCAGTCGCCGATCGGCCGCACGCCGCGCTCCAACCCGGCCACCTACACCGGCGTCTTCGACCACATCCGGGCGCTCTTCACCCAGACCCAGGAGGCGCGGGCGCGCGGCTACAAGCCCGGCCGCTTCAGCTTCAACGTCAAGGGCGGCCGCTGCGAGGTCTGCAAGGGCGACGGCCAGATCAAGATCGAGATGCACTTCCTGCCCGACGTCTACGTCCCCTGCGAGCAGTGCCACGGCAAGCGCTACAACCGCGAGACGCTCGAGGTCCGCTTCAAAGGCAAGAACATCGCCGACGTGCTGGAGATGTCGGTGGAGGAGGCGGTCGAGTTCTTCGAGAACGTGCCGAAGATCGCCCGCCGCCTGCGCACCCTCAACGACGTCGGGCTCGGCTACATCCGCCTCGGCCAGCCGGCGACGACCCTCTCCGGCGGCGAGGCGCAGCGGGTCAAGCTCGCCACCGAGCTCTCCAAAGTCGCCACCGGCGACACCCTCTATATCCTCGACGAGCCGACGACCGGCCTCCACTTCGCCGACGTGCAGCGGCTGCTCGACGTGCTCGGCCGCCTCGTCGACGCCGGCAACACCGTGGTCGTGATCGAGCACAATCTCGACGTGATCAAGACCGCCGACTGGCTGGTCGACCTCGGGCCGGAGGGGGGAGAAGGCGGGGGAGAGGTCGTCGCCACCGGCACCCCTGAGGAGGTTGCCGCTGTGGCCGGCTCCTACACCGGCCGCTTCCTCGCCGAATCGGTCGAACCGGCGAAGCGTAAACGCTCCTCCAAGCGCGAGCCGGTGGCCGCTTAGGCCAACTCTGCGCGGCCTTCTACTGCGCCCCGGCCAGGATCTCGCCCCTCGCCCTCCGGGGGTGAATGAAGTGTCCGCATAGGGGTAGTGGACCGGATGACAAATCCTTTTCAGGAGGAGGGCACGTATGTCTCATTCGGCGTTGCGACGACTGGCCGTCATCGGCTGTGCGTTGATCGCGGTGGGCCTCTTGGTGGCCGGCTGCGGCGGCGGGGGAGGAGGCGGCGGCCCGAAGATCGCCCTGCTCCTGCCGGAAAACGAAACGCCGCGCTACGAATCCGACGACCGTCCCGACTTCGAAAAAGCGGTCGAAGAACAGTGCGAAGAATGCGAAGTCCTCTACAACAACGCCGGCGGCGACGCCTCCAAGCAGCAGAGCCAGGCGGAAGCGGCGCTGACCCAGGGAGCTGAAGTCCTCGTCGTCGACCCGATGGACTCGAAATCGGCGGCGGCGATCGCTGAAAAGGCGAAGGCCCAGAACGTCCCGGTCGTCAGTTACGACCGCCTGATCGAAAACGCCGAAATCAACGGCTACGTCTCCTTCGACAACGAAAAAGTCGGCGAACTGCAAGCGGAAACGCTGGCGGAAAAATTGAAAGAAGACGGCAACTCGAGCGGCCCGATCATCATGATCAACGGCGACCCGGCCGACCCGAACGCCGCCCTCTTCAAAGCGGGGGCGCACAAAGGGTTCGCATCGGCCGGCGTCCAGATCGCCAAGGAATACGACACCCCGGGTTGGAGCGCGGAAAACGCCCAGCGCGAGGCGCAGCAGGCGATCACCGCGCTCGGCAACAACGGTTTCGCCGGCATCTACGCCGCCAACGACGACACCGGCGGGGGCGCGATCGCGGCAATGAAGGGCGCCGGGATCAACCCGGCCGAAAAGCCGGTCACTGGTCAGGACGCCACGGTCGCCGGCCTGCAGCGGATCCTCGCCGGCCAGCAATACATGACCGTCTACAAGGAAATCGAACCGGAGGCGACGATCACCGCCGAAATCGCGATCGCCCTCGCCGAAGGCAAAGAACCGCCGAAAGGAAAACTCACCGAGAGCGTCAACAACGGCAAGACCGGGGTGCCCTCGGCCCTGCTCGAACCACAGGCCGTGACGAAAGAAAACGTCAAGAGCACGGTGGTCGCCGACGGGTTCGTGACCACGAAGGAACTCTGCACCAGCGCCTACAAGACCGCCTGCGAAGAAGCCGGGATCGCCGGGTGATCTGGGGTGGCGTCTGACGCTCCACTCCTCGAGCTGGAGAAAGTCAGCAAGCGGTTCGGCCCGGTCCAGGATCTGGACCGGGTCGACTTCGCCGTCCACGCCGGCGAGGTGATCGGCCTCGACGGCGACAACGGCGCCGGCAAGTCGACGATGGTGAAGACCATCGCCGGCATCCACTCGCCGGACGAAGGGACGATCCGCTGGCAGGGCAGCGAAGTTCGCATCTCACGTCCCCAGGACGCGGTCGAACTGGGGGTCGCCACCGTCTACCAGGACCTCGCCCTCTGCGACAACCTCGACGTCGTCGCCAACCTCTTCCTCGGCCGCGAGGAGGTGGCGCCGGGCCCGGGCCAGGTGACC
>JBQCCT010000347.1:0-7557 GCA_051961955.1 Solirubrobacterales bacterium | reverse complement strand
CGTGCTTAAGTAACCCCGCTTTTATTCTCTCCCCCCAACAGTCACTCCGGTGTTTCCTTTCGAACCAAATCGGGGCTAAAGTAACCACGGGATCAGGGGACTGCTGTGACTGGCGCTGCTGGTTAGCCGCCGGCCTCTTCGCCGTTGCCTTTGAGGGCGTACCACTGGGCGCCGAAGGCGCTGGTGTCGTTGCCGTTGGCTTCGCCGGGTTTTTTGTCCTCGACGAAGGTGTAGAGCGGGTGACCGGCGTAGACGACCTGGGTCGTTCCGTCTTTGCGTTTGGTGACGCTGAGTTTCGAGGTGGAGGCGCCGTTGCCGACGGTCGGCTTGCCTTCGGTGGTCACCGGCGGCCACGCCTGTTCGCAGGGGCCGTAGCAGGAGGACGTGGTCCCTTTGTCTTTGTGGAAGTCATAGAGCGTCATCCCGTTGGAATCGACGAGGACCATGCCAACTTTGGTGTGGCCGAGCGAGATCACGGCAACTTTGCCTCCGCTCGATTCACTGGATTCCGAGCTGGCGGACTTGTTTTCGCTGGAGGCGCTTGCCTTCGCGCCGTTTTCGACTTCGGTTTCGCTAGTGGTGCTACCACCACCGCCACAACCTGCGATCACCAGCGCCAGCAGCGCCAGCAGCGCAAACGCGTAGGTCCTTCTGTTCACGTCGGTTCCTCCTGTTGTTGGGTTATTGCCGCGATTGGCGCCCTCCCCACCGGCGCGGTAAAGGTTCGGTTCCCAGCTCGCACGACAACAGCCCGCGTGCGGGACAGGTCGAGGGCCGAGCTCAGCACCGCGTCGGAGTCATCGCCCCAGCGGTAGCGGAAGGTCCCGGCCGGATAGGCGACCCCATGCGGCCCACGCAGCGACACCCGGCAGAGCGTCCCGGACGGGATCCCGTGCACGTACATATGGATTTCGGTGCCGAAGGCGTGCGGCTCGAGCGTCGCGTCAATGTTCACGCCTGGCGGCAGTGAGGCGAAGCGAACGGTCTGCTCGGGGTTGCCACCGCCGCTCCCGCCAAGGACGAAGATCGCCAGCGCCGCCGCGGCCAGCGCCGCGGTCACACCGCCCAGGGCGAAGCCGCCGAACACCCGTCGGCGCCGGCGCTGCTGCACCCTTTGTCGTTCTCCCTCGATCACCGCCGCAATCCGCTGCCCCAAATCGGCCGGCGGCTGCGGTGCTGCCGACTCAAACTGCGCCGGGTCGGCATGAGGGAGCATCCGCGCCACCGGCTCCAGCGAAGCCAACTCCGCGCGGCAGCGGGCGCACCCCTCGAGGTGCGCCTCCAGTGCCGCGCGCTCGTTGCCCTCGAGCTGTCCCAGGGCATAGGTGCCGAGCGACTCGCGCCATTCCCGGCAGTCGTTCCTAGTCTTCATAACCCATCTCCTCCAACACGACCCGCAGCGCCCGCAGCCCGTAATAGACGCGGCTCTTCACGGTCCCCTCCGGAACCCCGAGCTCCTTCGCCACCTCGGCGTACGGCCGCCCCTTGTAATAGGTCTCGACGATCACCTGCCGATGGTCGTCCCCGATTCGCCGCATCGCCTCCTCGACTTGCCAGGCCAGCAGCGCCTCTTCCAACGGCTCGACACTCGGCTCGATCCCGCCCTCGGCGACACCGGGCCGCACCGCCCGCGCCCGCCCCAGGTCGATCACCACGTTGCGCAGGATCGCGAACAGCCAGGTCCGCAACGACCCGATTTTCGGGTCAAACCGATCCCCCGCCCGCCAGGCGCGGACGAAGGTTTCCTGAACAGCCTCCTCGGCCAGCCCCGAATCCCCCAGCGAACGGACCGCGAAGCCATACAGCTCGCCGGAATGGGCAGCGTAGGCCTCGCGGACGTCTCGTTCGCGGCTCAGCGCACCCCGGGTCGAAGTTCCAAGCGGACTCATCCGACCCGACATACGCTTCCCGGCCAAGCCGGGTTCAAATGCCTCTTGCAGCGGCCCCTATTCGAGCTTTCCGATCTTGAAGATTTTCGTCCCGCAGTCCGGGCAGACGCCCTGGATCGCCGGCCGACCGTTCTTCATCGTCACCTGTTTGGCGTCTTTGATCTCAACCTTCTTGCGCTCTTTGACGCAGTAGCCCTCAGGCATCTAGGGGCCTCCTTTCGTTTGCCACCGACGGGCAAAATCTCGCCCTATGAGCGAGGTGGATTGAGGCGAATGTAACGCAGGTCCCCGACGTTGCGCTGTAACTTTGTGAGGAATCGCACAAAACGCCCACGGTCCCCGTCAACTACCCTCCTGCCGCAGTCACTAGCCATGTACAGCGCTTCAAGGAGATAACCGCATGCCCGAGGCAGTAATCGTCGACACCATCCGCACGCCGATCGGCCGTGCCTTCAAGGGCTCGCTGGCCCAGCTCCGCCCCGATGAAATGGGCGCCTACGTGGTCGACCGGTTGCTCGAGCGCAACCCCGAGGTCGACCCGGCGATCATCGAAGACGTCTTCTGCGGAGTCGGCATGCCGCAGGGCCTGCAGGCCTTCAACCTCGCCCGCATCGTCTCGCTGCTCTCCGAGAAGCTGCCGCAGGAGGTCAACGGGGTCACCGTCTCCCGCTACTGCTCCTCCAGCCTCGACGCGATCCGCCACGCCGGCAACGCGATCAAGGCGGGCGAGGGCGACGCCTACCTCGCCGTCGGCGTCGAGTGGGTGAGCCGCTACAACGAGCGCACCGAGCCCGCCGGCGAGGCCGACCAGAACGAGAACTTGAAAGGCAACAACGGCCAGCCCAACGCCTACATCGCGATGGGCGAGACCGCCGTCAATGTCGCCAAGAAGTACGAGGTCAGCCGCGCCGACATGGACAAGTTCGCGCAGCGCTCCCAGGAACTGGCGGTGCGCTCGCAGGAAGACGGCTTCTTCGACCGCGAGATTGTTCCCGTGAAGCTGCCCGACGGCAACGAAGTCAGCAAGGACGACGGTCCGCGCGCCTCCTCGACCCTGGAGAAGCTCTCCGAGCTGCCGGAGGCCTTCGGCGGCGGCGGCGTCACCGCCGGCAACTCCTGCCCGCTCAACGACGGCGCCGCCGCGGTGCTGCTGACGAGCGACACCAAGGCCAAGGAGCTGGGCCTGACCCCGCGCGCCCGCATCATCACCGCTGCCACCCACGGCAACGAGCCGGAGCTGATGGGTGTCGCCCCGATCGGCGCGATCAAGAAGGTGCTGGACCGTGCCGGGATGACGATCGACGACGTCGACCGGGTCGAGCTGAACGAGGCCTTCGCCGCCCAGGTGATCCCGATCATGGCCGAATGCGGGATCGACGAAGACAAGCTCAACACCCACGGCGGCGCGATCGCCCTCGGCCACCCGTTCGGGATGACCGGCGCCCGCATCATGGGCACCCTGCTGAACGTGCTCGAGACCGACGACAAGCAGGTCGGCCTAGAGACCATGTGCGTGGCCGGCGGGCAAGGCAAGGCCATGCTGGTCGAACGGCTCTGAGGCCATTTGACCGGCGCATCTCGGCGTCCTCGGTCGCTTGTGTGCAGAGCACACGGCGCTCCCTGCGTCCTTGAACTGCTTGGTCAACTGACCTCAGAGGGCGTCTAGGGTGATCTCATGGAGACGCTTCTCTATGAGACCGGGGACCGAATTGCCCGCATCACCCTGAACCGGCCGGAGCGGGGGAACGGGATCACCGCTCGGATGCCGGTCGAGCTCGCGGAGTGCGTCGAGCGGGCCAACCTCGACCCCACGGTGCACGCGATCGCCCTCGCCGGCAACGGCACGGGCTTCTGCGGCGGCTACGACCTGGTCGCCTCGGCCGAGGGCGACATGAGCGAGCTCGGCGAGGGCGGCGAGGACCTGCCGCCCGGCTCGCCGCTCGACCCGAGCGTGATCGCCGCCAACCACGCGCCCGACGCGAACTGGGACCCGGTTACCGACTACCAATTCATGTCGCGCAATGTGCGCGGCTTCATGAGCCTCTTCCACTCAGACAAGCCGGTGCTCTGCAAGGTGCACGGCTACTGCGTCGCCGGCGGCACCGACATGGCCCTCTGCTCCGACCTGCTGGTGATCGCCGACGACGCCAAGATCGGCTATCCGCCGGCTCGCGTCTGGGGCTCGCCGACGACCGCGATCTGGGCGAGCCGGCTTGGATCGATGCGGGCCAAGCGGCTGCTGCTGACCGGTGACTCGTTGACCGGCGCCGAGGCGGCCGGGTGGGGGCTCGCGACCGAGGCCGCTCCCGCGGCGCAACTGGACGAGCGCTTCGAGCGCCTGCTGGAGCGGGTCGCGCGGATGCCGCTCAACCAGCTGGTGATGATGAAGCTGCTCGTCAACCAGTCGATCCAGGCGCAGGGCCTCGCCCAGGCGCAGGTGCTCGGCACCTTCTTCGACGGCATCGCCCGCCACACCGAGGAGGGCCACGCCTTCGTCCGTCGCGCCGCCGAAGCCGGCTTCCGCGAGGCGGTGCGCGAGCGCGACGAGCCCTACGGCGATCACGGGCTCGAAGGCTTCGGCCTCGGGTCCGCTGATCCCGAATAGGCTGCCGCGCAGATGAGCGACGCGCCGCACCCGAGCTCGGCGATCACCCCGGAGACCGTTCGCAACTTCCTCCCCGGCAGCTTTCCCGGCGATCTCGGGATCGAGCCGCTGGAGGTCGAGGACACCCACGCCCGTGGGCAGATCGTCGTCGACCGCCGCCACCTGCACCCCGGCAGCTTTGTCCACGGCGGCGTCTGGACCGCGCTCGGCGACACCGTCGCCGCCTGGTCGACCTTCCGCTGCATCCCGCCCGGCCACAACTTCACCACGATCGAGCTCAAGCTCAACGTCTTCGCCGCCGGCATCCTCGGCGACGAGATCGAGGCCCGGGCCGAGCCCCTGCACGTCGGCAAAAGCACCGTCGTGATCGAGGTGAGGATCGAGCGTCGGCGCGAGAGCAAGGAGCCGCGCCTTGCGGCCAACCTGATCGTCTCCCAGTTCGTGCTCCCTCCGCCGGACTGATCGTTTCCAGACTTTTGGCCCCTATAGGGGCTCCAATGGTGGAACCGATCTAAGCCACCACGGGGCTGAGGCGGCTTGCCTCTACGAAGTGGCGGAACAGCGCCGCCTCGTAGGGGCGATGTACAAGCGTCTCGGCGTGCCACTGGACGCCGATCGTGAACGGGTGCTCCGGGTCCTCGACCGCCTCGATCGTCCCGTCCGGCGCTCGCGCGACCACCTTCAGCCCCTCACCCAGCCGGTCGATTGCCTGGTGGTGGAAGGAGTTGACGTCGAGCCTGTCGGCCACCTCGACTTCGTCGCCTTCGAGCGCCGCCGCCAGCCGGCTGCCGGGCTCGATCTCGATCGGGTGGCTGGTCTCGGTCCCCGGCGTCTGCTGTCGGTGGGCGACCTCCTGCGTGACGTCCGGCAGGTGCTGGTGCAAGGAGCCGCCGCGGGCGACGTTGAGAGCCTGGGTGCCGCGGCAGATCGAGAGGACCGGGAGCTCGCGCGCGTCCGCGCAGCGCGCCGCGCTCAGCTCGAAGCGGTCGAGGTCGGGCTCGGTCGGGCCGAGGTGCGGGTGCGGCTCGGCCCCGTAGGCGATAGGATCGATGTCGGGCCCGCCGGAGAGGCAGATGCCGTCGAGGCGGTCGAGCAGCGGCCCGATCGCCTCCTCGGGCAGCGGCGGGATCACCATCGGTATCCCCCCGGCGGCCTCGATCGCGCGCAGGTAGGTGAGCCCGAGGACCATCTCGCGGACTTTCGGCTCGCTTTCGGGGGTCTGCTGAATCCGTTTCGGCTCCCGCACCTCCGAGGTCGTGACCCCGATCAGGGGCCTGCTGTGTCGTGCGCCTCGCTTCATGCCCCTTGATTCTCCTTCAGGACCCAGGTGTCCTTGACGCCGCCGCCCTGGGAGCTGTTGACGATCATCTCACCGGTGCTCTGGGCGAATCGCGTCAGGCCGCCGGTCATCGCCACCTGGCAGCCCCGGCCGGTGATCACGAACGGGCGCAGGTCGATCCGCCGCGGTCGCAGGGTGCCGCCGCGGATCGTCGGGTGGGTCGAGAGCGCGACCGGCTCCTGGGCGATGAAGTGCTGCGGCCGCCGCCGCACCACCGCGACCGCCCGCTTGCGCTCCGGCTCGCTCGCCCGCGGCATGATCGTCACCCCCTGGCCGCCCTCGCCGCCGCGCGGCTTGATCACCAGTTCGTCGAGCCGCTCCATCGCCTCGTCGCGGTCGCCCTCCTCGCTGAGGTCGTAGCTCGGCACCGAGCGCAGCAGCGGCTCCTCGTCGAGGTAGAAGCCAATCATCCGCTCCACGTAGGCGTGAGCGAGCTTGTCGTCGGCAAGGCCGCAGCCGAAGGCGTTGACGCAGCGCAGGCGGCCCGAGCGCAGCGCCGGCAGCAGCAGCTCGCCGAGCGCGGTGAGGCGGCCGTCGGGCTCGCTCAGGCGGGTGGCGTCCGAGCGCCGGTAGATCACGTCGATCTGGCGGCGCTCGCCGGAAATCCGGGCGAAGAGCCGCCCCCGGCTCGCCTCCAGCTGGTCGGGCCGGACGAGCGGCATCCCCAGCGCACGGCCGATTCGCTCGTGCTCGTACCAGGCATTGTTCTCGGGCCCATCTGAGAGGACGACGGCGACCGGCTCGTCCGGCCCCGGCGGCGCCGCGTCGCGGATCGCCTTGCCGAGCTCCTCCAGGTAGCCGCCGAGCGGGTGCGGCCGCACTGGGGTGTCAATCTCCGGCGCGACGATCTCTCGCACCGCCAGCGCATAGGTGGCGCCCGAGGGCATCCGCAGGTTGTCCTCCAAGACGCAGAACTCGCCGTCCCGGTTGCGCACCAGGTCGAGGCCCGCCACCGTCGCCGGCGGCACCTCCGGATCGATCAGCCCCCGCATCTCCCCGGCGTAGCCGCTCGCGGTTTCCAGCCGGCGCCGCGGCGCCACCCCGGCTTCGAAGATCCGCTGCGGCCCGTAGGCATCGACGACGAAGGCGTTCAGCGCTCGCGTCCGCTGCAGCAGACCCGCCTCCAGCCGCTCCCACTCGTCCGCTGTGAGCAGCCGCGGCACCGGGTCGACCGCGATCTCCACCCCCTCGCCGAAGGTGAGGCCGTTGGCGGAGACCCGCGCCCCGATCCGCTCCGGCAGTCCCTCCAGGTCATCCACCAGCGCCTCCAGCACCTCCCGGTAATGCGGTCGCGGAGCGCCGTAGTCGTCAAACGCCTCGTCGAAGCAATCGGGGTCTTGTCGGTATTGCGGAAGGTTCAAGCTCGCCCGGTGTCTACCCGCTCCTCCGGCACTTCCAGCCGTTCGATTTGCGGCAGCCGCCACAGCACGCTGGCGATCACCAGACCCACCGCCGCCGAGAAGAGGGCGAGGAACCATTCCGGCGCGCTCAGCAGGACCATGCCGAAGAAGTCGCGCAGCGGCGGGATCGCGAGGATGCCGGCGAAGACCGCGCCCAGCGCCGCCACCATCGCCAGCATGTTGCTCTGGATCGCGATGTGCTCGCGGCCGGGGCCGCGCTCGAGCAGGAGGATGAAGCAGAGCCCGAGCACGATCAGCGTCGTCGTCGCCGCGGTCCGCCCGGCTTCGAGGCTGGCGCCGGCAAGGGTGTCGACGAGGAAGAAG
>JBQCCT010000346.1:0-13199 GCA_051961955.1 Solirubrobacterales bacterium | reverse complement strand
AGCGCGAGGGGATCGACTACGAGGTCGTCGTCGTCAACGACGACAGCAGCGACTCGACCGAAGCGGTCGTCGCCGCAATCGGCGAGCGCAACCCGCGGGTACGGGTCCACCGCTCCCACTACGAACGTGGCTTCGGGATGGCGATCCGCGCCGGTCTTGATGTCTACGAGGGCGATGCGGTGGCGATTGTGATGGCCGACGCCTCCGATGACCCCGAGGACCTGGTCCGTTACTACCGCATCCTCGAGCAGGGCTATGACTGCGCTTTTGGCTCCCGCTTCATGCCCGGCGCCCACGTCCACGACTACCCCCGCCTCAAGTACACGATCAATCGCCTCGCCAACCAGTTCATCCGCATCCTCTTCCGCCACCGTTACAACGACACCACCAACGCCTTCAAGGCCTACCGCCGCGAGGTCATCAACACCATCCAGCCGCTTCTCTCCAAGCACTTCAACCTCACCGTCGAGATGCCCCTGAAGGCGATCGTCCGCGGTCACTCCTACCAGGTCATCCCTATCTCCTGGACCAACCGCACCACCGGCGAGGCCAAGCTGGCCATGCGAGAGATGGGCAGTCGCTACCTCTTCATAGTCCTCTACGTCTGGCTGGAGAACACCCTCAGCCGCGGGGACTACCGCATCGGCAAACGCTGAGCGAGCAGCACACTTTGTGTGTACAAGGTGTCAATAGAGCGAACTCTATGGGTGTTTACCTTTAGAGCTTCTGATTAACACAGTACCTCTAGTAGTAAAAGACTTCAATATTCCTTGACAAGACTCGGGGGAGGCCCTTGAATCGCTGCATGGCCTTGGGAAGGCTTTCCTAACCGGAGAGCGTGGCGGAAGGAAGTGAGAGGGAGATGTACGCGCAAATGAATGAAAACAGGCAGACGCCACAGCGGCATCAGGGGTGCCATGACCGAAAGAGAAGAAGAACCCGATCTCAACGAGCTTGACGACGCTGAGCTAGAGCGGGAGAAAAAGCGGGAATCCCTGCGGGGAAATCGTGAAGGGCGCAAACGCGAGCAAGACCGCGCAGACCACGAGATCACGCGCGACAAGATCGACGATGGGATCAAGATCGCCTTCGCTGTGGGCCTCCTCGTCATGGTTTTAGGCGCCGTCGCCGCACTCGTCGTCGGCCTCGCCCTAGGCGACGCGAGGATCATCAGCGCCGCTCTGGTCGGCCTCGGCATCCTCGGCAGGGTGGTCTACAAGCTTCTTCAGCGTACGAAGGAGGACCGGTGACTCGCCGGCCCTAGCGAGCCGCTTCCAGTCGCCGTCGCTGACGGCGCAGCATCGGCTTCGGGCGGCGTTTCACCCAGGCCATATAGGACGGAATGCGGGGGAGGCCGTAGCGGAGGTTGGGGTTGCCGTAGGGGTCCGGGGTGGCGTAGGCGAGCCAGCGGTCTTCCAGCTGCAGCACCTCCCATTCTTCGACTTCGGGATCGCGGCTGGAGGACTCGAAGTGGTACATGACCAGGTCGGGGTCGTAGATGATGCGACGGCCGCCGGCGTGGAGCTTGAGGCAGTAGTCGACGTCGTTGAAGTTGACCGGCAGGGTCATGGTCAGGCCACCGACGTCGTCGAAGGCCGCGCGCGGGGTCATCAGGCAGGCGCCCGTCACCCCGAGGCAGTTGCGGGCGATCATCGTCGCGTTGAAGTAGCCGCGGAAGTCTTCGGCGAAGCCGCGGTAGTCGTGGCCGGGCAGGCCGTCGTCGAAGCCGAGGCCGACGTGCTGGAGGCGCCCGTCGCCCCAGAGCAGCTTGCCGCCGACGGCGCCAACCCCCTCCAGCCCCGCGTACATCACCATCCGCTCGATCCAGTCCGGGGTGCGGACGTCGATGTCGTCGTTCAGCAGCAGCAGCTGCTCGCCGCGACTGTTGACCGCGCCGAGGTTGATCTTCGCCGAGAAGTTGAACTTGCCCTCGAAGGGGACGAGCCGCAGCCGCTCGCCGGCGATCTGCCGCAGCTCCTCCAATACCGCGGTCGGCGTCGCTTCGCCGTAGACGACGAGCAGCTCGTAGTTCGAGTAGGTCGATTTCTCGACGATGCTGCGGACGCAGTTGACAACCAGCACCACCTCCTCGAAGCGCACTTCGCGTTCCTGGCCGGCGGTGGGGATGACGATGCTGACCAGCGGTTCCTCCCGCAGCCGCGGCTGCAGATGGAGGACGCCGGGGTCGTGCGGATCGCGTTCGACCTCGGCCGGCAGTCCGATCCGGTCGCAGTGGGCCTGGACGGCGCGGAGGCCGGCTTCGAGGGCGTAGGGCTTGGCGACCGCGTCGCCCGCGGCCGAGTTCTCCACGATGCGCCAGTGATAGAGCACCCGCGGCACGTGCACCACCGCCCGCGCCCGCTCGGTCACCTTCAGCACCAGGTCCCAGTCCTGGGAGCCCTCGAAGGCGGGGTCGAAGCCCCCGACCTCCTCGACCAGGCTGCGCCGGAGCGCGCTCAGGTGGCAGGTGTACATCTGGGTCCGCATCCGCTCCGGCGACCAGTCCGGCTTGAAGAAGGGGGAGACGTGATGCCCGGCCGGGTTGATCTTGTCCTCGTCGGTGTAGACGTAGTCGGCCTCGGGAGTGCCGTCGAGCGCCTCGGCGACGAGGGCGAGCGCATCGGGGTGCAGGGTGTCGTCGTGGTCGAGCAGGGCGACGAACTCGCCGCGAGCCATCGCCAGCGCCCGGTTCGAGGCGCCGACGATGCCGCTGTTGCGCTCCGCGAACTCGACCCGGATGCGCGGGTCGCGGGCGGCGGCGCGGCTGAGGATGTCGCGCACGTGCGGCTCGCCTGACGCGTCGTCGACCAGGCAGAGCTCCCAGTTGCGGTGGCTCTGCGTCTCGACCGAGGCGAGCATCTTCCGCAGCACCCCGGCGGGGGTGTTGTAGACCGGGGTCAGGATCGAGAAGCGGGGTGAGGCCAAAGGGCTATCTCCGGCCGCGAAGCAGGCGCGCCAGGATTCCCCTCAGCAGGCCGAAGCCGGGAAGCCGCGAGCCGAGTCGTTGCCCTGCGCCGGCGAACCGTTTCGCCCGGTCTTCGTACATCGCCAGGCGACCCTTTGCCGCCCCGAGTTCGGTGTCCTTGCCGATCAGCAGGTCGCGCAGCCGCAGGATCTCCTTCTGCTGCTGGGCGATCTCAGCCTTCAGCTCGGCGACGCTCTCGCCCCCGGCGGGGCTCGCGGTTTCCTGCTGCTCGTAATCGACGCTCTGGGCGCCAGCTTGGTCGGCCACTGTCGCCGCAGTCTAGCCGCCACAGGCGGTCCTGCTTGACACCGATGACAAGCTGTTCCGCCGTATGCGCGCACGCTGGTACTGGTCGATTCCCGTCGTGGCGACCCTCTGTCTCCTCGCCCCGATCCTGCTGACCGACCGCACCTTCGCCAGCGACTGGGGCAACCACTACTGGCTGATCTACATGCAGGGCCTGAACATCAAGGCCCTGGGCGAGCCGAGCATCTACCTGCAGTCCTCGCTCGGCGCCTTCTACCCCTACTACGCCTTCTACGGCGGCACCTTCTACGCCGTCACCGGCGTTCTCGCCGACGTCTTCGACGCCGAATTCGCGGTGCTCCTCGCCTACGCGGGGGCGATCGCGGCCAACTACCTGGGCTGGACCTGGATCGCGCGGATGGCGGGGGTGCGGGGCTGGCGGGCGCAGCTGCCCGGCCTGATCGCGGTGACGGCGCCGCTGACGGTGACCAACCTCTACGGCCGTGGCGACATCCCCGAGGTGATCGCCACCTCGATGCTGCCCCTGGTCGCCGCCGCCGGTGTCAGCCTGGTGCGGCAGCTCCGCCTGCGCCTGCGCGACGCCGCCGCCTTCGTCGTCGGCCTCGTCTTCCTCACCGGCAGCCACGCGCTGTCGCTGGTCTGGGGAGTGGTCTTCCTGGCGATCCTGGCCGTCCTTCTCATCGCTTGCTACTGGCCGTTCGTCAAGCAGCGGGCGATGCGACTGCTGGCGATCGCCTGGCTGGCGGTGCTGGCCGGCTGCATCAACGCCTGGATGCTGGTCCCGGCGCTCCTCTACCGCTCTCGCATCCTCGAAAACGAACCGGACCCGCTCGGCGGGACGGTCTACACCGACCCGTCCCATCTGTTCAGCATCTTCCGCGACACCGGCGACCCGATCGCGTTCGTCCACGCCGATCTCGAGACCGAGCTGCCGGTCCTGGCGCTGGTCTGGGCGCTGGCCTGCGGGGCGATCTTCTGGCGGCTGGCGACGCCGCGGGCGCGGGCGCTGGGGATCGGCCTGGCGACGGTGCTGGCGGGTCTGCTGCTGTTGATCCTCCACCCGGCGCTGATCGGTCACCTGCCGGAAGTCCTCCAGTACATCCAGTTCCCGTACCGGCTGCTCACCTACGCCGACTTCTGCGTGGTCGGGCTGGTGACGCTGGCGCTGGCGAGCGCCGAACGGGAGCGCGACTCGGCGCGGGTGAGCGCCGCGGCGGTGGCGCTGGCGGCGATCGGCCTCTTCAACCTGGCGATCTCGGTGGTGCAGAACGACCAGGTGCGCTCCTGGCTGAGCGGGCGCGACGAAGCGATCGCCTCCTCGGTCCAGCCGCCCCCCTCCTGGTACGCGCCGCCGCAGTTCGCCGACGGCTCGGCGCCGGTGATCCAGCCAACGCTCTCTCGGCCGCTGATGGTGCCGGTGGAAGAAGGCATCCGCGACAGCTACCGGGTCGAATACCCGCCCGGCCCGGCCGGCACCGCGCAGACCAACATCGCCACCGGCTCCTACCTCGTCGACGTCTCCGGCGCGACCCCGGTCGGCCGCAGCGAAGGTGGCCAAATGGTCGTCCGCCTCCCTACCTCTCCCCGCCCGCGAGTGGTCACGGTCAGCGCCGAGCACCTGTCCGCGGTAACCGCCAGCCGCTGGATTAGCTTCGTCTCGCTGCTCGGCGCCCTCGCGGCCCTGGCCGGCGCCCTGTTGCTGCGCCGCCGCCGTCGCGCCGCCTGATCCCGCCAATACACTCCCGCCCCGCGATGGGCAGGACCACCCGCCAAGCCCCGGCCTTGCTGCTGGCCGCCGCCATGGCCGCGGCGGCGGTGCTGTACCTGGTGCTGACCTGGCACTTCACCTTCCTCCTCGACAGCTGGGAGTTCCTGATGAACCGGCGCGGCTTCACCGCCGACGCCTTCCTCCAGCCCCACAACGAGCACATCGTCGTGATCCCGGTGGCGATCGAGCAGTTGCTCCTCCACGTCTTCGGGATGGGCAGCGCCAAGCCCGAATTCGTCCTGCTGACGATCGGCCTGCTCGGCACCGCCTACCTGATCTTCGCCTACGTCGGCCGCCGCCTCGGCCCCTGGTTCGGGCTCTTCGCCGCGGTCCTGATCCTCTTCCTCGGCCCGGCCTGGGAGCTGCTGCTCTGGCCGTTCGAGATCAGTCTGCTCGGCTCGGTCCTGTTCGGGGTGGCGATGCTGCTGGCGCTGGAGCGCCGTGACCGGCGCGGCGACGTCCTCGCCTGCATCTGCCTCGCCATCTCACTCGGGTTCTCCAGCCTCGGCATCTCCTTCGCGGTCGCGGCGCTGGTGGCGATCCTGCTCTCGCCGCGGGAGCGCCGGCGCGGCCGCGCCTTCGTCTTCGCGATCCCGGTCGCGCTCTTCGCCGTCTGGTACCTGGGCTGGGGACACAACGCCGAATCGCACCTCTCGCTGCGTAACGTCCTCGCCTCGCCCCGCTTCGTCGCCGAATCGGTCGCGGCCGGGGTCGGCAACCTCTTCGGCCTCGGCAACAACCCGGTCGGCGGCACCACCGAGACGTTCTGGGGCGCGATCCTGCTGGTGGCGATCGTCGCCGTGGTGGTGGTGCGGCAGATGCGGCGCCCGGGCTTCGACCCCGGCTTCTGGCCGGTCGCCGCCGCCGCCGCGGCCAACTGGTTCCTCACCGCCTTCAACCAGATGCCCGGCCGCGAACCGATCTCCAGCCGCTACCAGTACGCGAGCGCGGTCTTCATCGTCCTGATGCTGGCGAACCTGCTGGCGAGGGAGCGGTTCGGGCGGCGCGCGGTGCTGGTCGGGGCGGCGGTGACGCTGCTGGCGATCGGCCCCAACCTCGTCGTCCTCAAGGACGGCAGCGATGTCTTCGAAACGCAGAGCGTGCTGACCCGCGCCGACACCGGCGCGCTCGAAATCGCCCGCCGCACCGTCGCGCCGGAATTCGAGCTCGGCCCCGAAGTCGCCGGCACCCCCGGCCTGGTCGACATCTTCGCCGGCAAGTACCTGGAAGCGGTCGACGAATACGGCTCCCCCGCCTACTCGCCGGAAGAACTGGCAGCCGCCCCCGCCTATGCGCGCAAACAAGCCGACATCATTCTCGGCCAGGCGCTGCCGCTCTCGACCAACACCCAGGCGGGCGTCTACGCAGCCGGCGGCGGCCAGGAAAACTGCGTCACGATCGAAACCGGCCAGCCGGGAGAGGTGAAGCTGGGACCGGGAGCGACCCGGATCGAAGTCGCCCCAGGCCCCGACGCCGCCCTCTCTCTCCGCCGCTTCGCCGAAGGCGAATACCCCATAGCCACCGCCGGCGCCCCCGGCGAATCGACCACCACCCTGAAGATCCCCCACGACGCAGCCCCCCAGCCCTGGTACCTCCACGTAGAAGCGACGCAGCTGGTCCGCATCTGCCGGTAGCCAAGACGCAGCTTTGAGGTCGCAGATTGCGACCTCAAAAACGAGAGCGGAAGCGCAACCGACTTTGAGCACAGCGGAGTGTGCCCAAAGTCGGTTGCGGCAGGTTCGCAGCGGGGGCTCTGGCTCCAGACGGCGACGAGAGCCTTCGATTTTGAGATCACAAATTGTGAGCTCAAACGCCTGACGGCTTACAAATCCTCGGCGATCTTCGGGGCCTCGCGGTTGAAGATCCAGACGGCGAAGGCGCAGATCGCCAGGAAGATGGCGACGGCGGGGAGGAGGTGGGTCCAACCGCCGGCGGCTTGGGCCGCCGTGGGGGCGTTCGGTTCCAGTACCCAGACACGGATCTGCTGGAAGATCGGCGCCAGCGGGTTGATCATCAGCAGGTGTTCGTAGGTTTTGTTTTCAAGGGCTTCGATCGGATAGAGGATCGGCGTGAAGTAGAAGAGCACCTGGGCGCCGACGATCCAGATGATCGCCACGTCGCGGAAGCGGACATAGAGGATCGAGAGGGCCATGCTGACCGCGATGGTGAAGACGAGCAGTGCCAGAACCGCTACGGGGAAGAGGAGCCAGGTCCAGGTCGGGTCGACACCGAAGGCGAGGATGAAGACGACCACTACGACCAGGTTCGCGCCGAAGTTGAAGAGGCCGGTAAGCACCGACGCCAGCGGGATCACGAGGCGCGGGAACTGCGTCTTGCGGACTATGTCCTCCTGAGTAACGACTGCGGTGACGGAGTTGCTGGTCGCTTCTTGGAAGAAGGTGTAGACGACGATCCCGAGCAGCAGCAGCACGGGGTAGAACTCCGCTTGTTCGCTACCGATTTTGAACACGTGGGTGAAGACGAACAGCAGGACGCCGAACAGCATCAGCGGCCGCATCAGCGACCAGAGGTAGCCGAGGACGGTGCCGAAGTAGACGCGCTTGAACTCGGTCACCGAGATCAGCCAGAGCAGGTCGAAGAAGCGGCGGGCGCCGCCGCCGAGGGCGGAGGGACCTTTAACCTCGCGCAGCGCGTGTGGCTGCGGATGGCTGACCGGGAGGTCGCTCATTTCTCCCCCGAGCGGTCGACGGTCGCCTCGATCTCGTGCGGGAGGTCGACCATCCCGTTTGGCGTGTCGAGGCCGGCGTAGACGACGAAGTCGAGCGCGTTGTGGACGTAGAGGGCGACACTCTGATTCGCCGCCCGGTTGACCCCGCAGTGGACGAAGTAATGCCCCTGGGTGAGGAGGTTCTCCACGTCAGCGCGGACCGTGAACCTGCTGCCCGGTCGCAGCGGCGCCACCTCGCCGCTCTCCTCCACGCCGGTCCCGAACTGGAAGACCCCGACCCCGTCGGCGTCGGCGAGAATGAAGCCGACCCCCACCCCCGGCCCCTCGCGAAGCGCTTCCAGTTCGACCCTAAGGCGGATCGGCTCCCCGCTTTCGACGTTGGCGACCCGGTTGCCGTCAGCGTCCTCGATCCAGGCGTCGAGCAGCCGCACTTCGTCGGCCGGCCCGGAGGTGGGGGCGACGCCGCCCTCTTCGACCCCGCGCTCGAAGTTCAGCTGCAGGTAGTGGCGGCCGACGTCGCCCGGGTCGCCGAGGTGCTTGATCTTGCCGCCGTCGATCAGCATCGCCCGGTGGCAGTAGCGCTCGACCGCGCTCATCTCGTGGGTAACGAGGATGATCGTCTTTCCCGCCGCTTTCATCTCGCCGAACGCGTCGGCGCACTTCTGCTGGAAGGCGGCATCGCCGACCGCCAGCACCTCGTCGATCAGGAGGATGTCGGCGTCGGCCTCCATCATCACCGAGAAGGCGAGCCGGACAAGCATCCCCGAGGAGTAGTTCTTCAGCTTCAGGTTGCTGAACTCGGTCAGCTCGGCGAACTCGAGCACGGCGTCGAGCCGTTCGCGCGTTTCCCGCGGCGTCAGCCCGACCATCACCCCGTTGAGGACGACGTTTTCGCGCGCGGTCAGCTCCGGGTTGAAGCCGACGCCGAGCTCGATGAACGGCGCCAGCCGCCCGGCCATGCGGATCTTCCCCGCGTCGGCGCGGTAGATGCTGGCCAGCAGCTTTAGCAGCGTGCTCTTGCCAGAGCCGTTGCGCCCGACGATGCCGAAGAACTCGCCCTGGCCGATCTCGAACGAGACCCCGTCGAGCGCCCGCAACTCGAGGTACTCGCGTTTCGCGAACGGGCGCACTACCCGCTCTTTCAGCGAGTCAACCCGATTCTTCGGGATGCGGAAGGACTTATGGAGGTCCTCGACCTGGATCGCGAGCGGCGTGGTGTCGGCAAGCATGGTGGTTCGGTCGGCTAACCCGTGGGCGCCGGCCCGGTTGCGGACTCTAAGTGGTCACAGGTAATGGTCATCGTCATGCCGACGGGAACGATCGGGACCGGGGCTTCCGTAAGGCCTTCGCTGCGGCAGGCGGCGGCCGCTTTGCGCAGGCTTTCGCCCCAGGGCGGCATCGTGCGGCCTTCACTGACGTCAAAGGAGGTACCAATCGCGACGAGCAGGACGGCGGCGGTCGCGATCGCCGGCCAGGGCCGGCCTCTCCCCGACCGCAGCCGGGCGTCGAGCAGGACAAGGGCGGCGCTAATCAGGAGCAATGCGGGGACGACGGCGTAGCGGGCGCCGAGAACGTTGCTGGCGTTGACCGGCCAGACCATCAAGTCGCCGAGCGCGCGTTTGTAGGCGGAGCCGAGGAACATCACCACCGCGGTGGCGATTGCGATCGTGGCGAGGAGGCGGCCGGAGGAAACGCGCAGCGCGAGCACGGCGAAGTAGACGGTGAGGCCGATCGTGATCGCGATCAGGAACGGCCAGCCCCAGGCGGTCCAGGCTTCGCTGCCGAGTTCGAGGCCGAGCACCGAGCCGTTGACGATCCGCTGCAGGAAGGTGGTGAGGATGTTGACCGTCCAGGTCGGGTCCGCCACGTGTTCGCTGCTGGACGCCGTCACCGGCAGCTGAATCGCCAGGGCGAGGCCGAAGGCGCCGGCGATCAGGGCGTCGCGGCGGTCGCGAATCGCGATCGCCCGCAGGGCGGCAAGGGGAATGAAGAAGAAAATCACCGGGCTGCTAAGCCCAGTGGCGAGGACGAGAAGGGCGCCGAGGCAGGCGCTCCAGATCGCCGCCGGGCGCCAAACCAGCAGCCAGAAGACGACGAAGCTCGTCGTCCAGGGGGCGTTGGTGGCGGTGACGACCGTCTCCCCGCCGCTCACCGCCGGGGCGATCGCCGCCGCCAGCAGCAGCGCGCGCAGGTAGGGGCTGCGGATGTGGCCGGCGCTGGCGAACCAGAGCGCGAGCACGCTGAGGGAGACGACGAGGATCGCGGCGACGTTCATCGCCACCGGGGCGTCCCGCAGCGGCACGGCCGCGCCGACCTCCCCGATCAGGCGGGGGATCACGACCAGGTATTCGGCGTAGGGGGTGGTGACGTTGTCGAAGAAGCCGTGGTTGAGCGCGCCGTTGAGGTAGATCGGGCCGTCCTCCGCCCAGAGCCCGTGCAGCGAGCCCGAGGGGCCGGCGCGCAGGAGCTGGATGACGCTGAGCAGGACGAGCAGGGCGACGAGGACGAAGGCCCCTTCCCAGCCGCGGAACCTGAAGCCGTCCGGCGGCGAGGGCAGGAAGAGGGACCGGTCGAGGTCGTCACGAAGCCGTCTGGTGAGGGTTACCGCCCGGCCGCGCATCGCGGGCACCTTATTGGCTCTCCTGGCGGCCTTAGTGTTCCGCCGATGAACCGGGAGCGCGCGGTCGCGTTGGTGATCCCGAGCTGGAACTCGCTCGCGCTGCTGCCGCGCTGCCTGGGCTCGCTGCGCGACCAGGGCGCCGGGCTGGAGCTGTTGGTCGTCGACAACGGCTCCAGCGACGGCACGGTCGCCTACCTGGAGGGGGAGGGAGTACCGCACCTGACGCTGCCGGAGAACCGGGGCTTCGCGGCGGCAGTGAACCTCGGTGCGGCGCGGACGACGGCGCCCGCGGTCCTGGTCCTGAACGCCGACACGGTGCTGGAGCCCGGCGCCGTAGGCGCGCTACTCGATGCCCTCGACGCGGACGAGATGCTGGGCGGTGTCCAACCCCGCCTCCTCCAGATGGAGGAAGGTGCCACCACTCATCGTTTCCATCCTTCGCGTCCCTATAGAGGCCTCAATGCTGGAAACGATGCAGAGCGGGCCCGGCTGTATAGCGCGGGGATGCGGTTGAGCCGCGACGGGCGGGCGTTCGAGATGGGGGCGGGGGAGGCGCAGTCGCCCCACTACTTGCGGGCGCGCGAGGTCTTCGGCGTCTGCGGCGCCGCCTGCCTGCTGCGGCGCGAGCTCTTCGACGACCTTGGCGGCTACGACGAGCGCTACTTCGCCTTCTACGAGGACGTCGACCTCAACGTGCGGGCACGGATCGCCGGCTGGCGCTTCGCCTACGTGCCCGAGGCGGTGGTCTGGCACGTCGGCAACGCCTCCTGGCAGGCGGGCTTCGAGCGTCCCGGCGCCGAGAACGCCCGCCTCGTCGCCCGCAACCGCATCGCTACCCAGGCCAAGTTCATGCCGGCCCGCGCCCTTCCGCGCATCCTCGCCGTCGAGCTCGCCGCCCTGCTCCGCGCCGCCCGCCAGCGCCGCTTCCGCGCCACCCTGCGCGGCAAGCTCGAAGGCCTGCGCCGGCTGCCGGCCATGCTCGGCGAGCGCCGCCACCTCCGCCGCGAGGGCGATCCCGAGCGGGCGCGCCGCTGGCTTGGGGTCGGTTGAGCCAACTACACTGCGCCACCTGTGACGGGTCCTGAAGAGGCAGAGCGCGCGCCCACCGGAGAGCGCTTCGAGCCCACCTTCATGCACGGCAGCATCATCGAGGCGGAGCACCTCGCCCGCTACGTCTGGGCTGCCCAGTTCGCCCGCGGCCGCCGCGTGCTCGACGCCGCCTGCGGGATGGCGTACGGCTCACGCATCCTCGCCGAGGCCGGTGCCGCCGAGGTGGTCGGCGTCGATCTCGACGCCGAGGTGATCGCCGAGGTGGGCGCGGCGGCGCCGCCGGGGGTCAGCTTCGAGGTCGCCGACCTGCGCCAGCTGCCGTTTGGCGAGGACGAGTTCGCCCTGATCGTCTCCTTCGAGACGATCGAGCACGTTCCCGACCCCGAGGTGGTGCTGGACGAGTTCCGCCGTGTCCTGCGCCCCGACGGGCTGCTGGTTCTCTCGACCCCCAACCGCGACGTCTACACCCCCGGCAACCCCTTCCACCTGCGCGAGCTGACCCCGTCCGAGCTGGTAGCCGAACTGGAGAAGCGCTTCAAGTCCTTCCGCCTGCGTCGGCAGCACAGCTGGGTCGCCTCCGGTGTCTTCGACGATGCGACTTTCGAGGCCGGCGGCAACCAACCACTGGGGTCGGTGGAGGTGCTGAAGGCCTGCGCGGACGAGCCGGGGACGGAGACTTACACGCTCGCGCTCGCCGGCGACGGCGAGCTCCCCGACGACCGCGCCGTCCTCGATCTCAGCGCCGATATAGAGCTGCGCGAGTGGGCCGAACGCCTGGCGCTGGCCGACCACGCAATCGAGGCGGTGCCGCGGGACGCCGACCTCGAGCGGGACGCCGAGCTGCGAAGCCTGCGGGAGGAGCTCGGGGGCCTGCGGCGGCTGCTCGCCGAGAAGGAGGCCGAGCTCGCCCGCCTCGCCGAGGTCGAAGCGCGGATGAAAGAGGCGCAGGCGGCGCTCGGCGACTACGCCGCCTCCTCGGAAATGACCAATTCGCTGAGCTGGAAGCTGACCCGGCCGCTGCGCCTGCTGATCAGGATCATCGACAAGTTCCGCTCATGAGCGGCCCCGAGGTCGTCTTCGCCTTCACCGGCGGCCAGAACGCCTTCCACCGCGAGCTGGCGGAAGCGCTCTCCTTCGAGCTGACCCGGCTGGGTACGCGCAGCCACGTCGCCGTCGACGAGTTCCCGGCGCCGACCGAGGGCCGGGTCGTGGTGCTGTTGCCGGCGCAGGAGTTCGCCGACTTCGGCGGCGTCGTCCTGGCCCCGGCGCTGCTGCGGCGTTGCATCGCGCTCTCCGTCGAGGAGCTGCAGCTCGGCTACAGCGAGGCCTGGGACGGCCGCGACGGCGTCGCCGAGCGAGACATCGACGTGCTCTTCCTCGGCTGCGCCAGCGAGCGGCGGCAGCGCGCCGTGGCCAGCTACGCTGACCTGCTCGAACGCTTCCGCTGCGAGTTCATCCTCGCCGATCCGAGCGTCCCCAACGCGCACGAAGGACCGAGCTTCGTCACCGGCGCCAACAAGCGGGCGCTGCTGGCGCGGAGCAAGGTCGTGCTCAACATTCACGCCGAGGAGGGGGTCGGCTTCGAGTGGCTGCGGGCCGCGGAGGCGATCTCCTGCGGCTGCGCCGTCGTCAGCGAGCACGCGCCCGACCTCGAGCCGCTGCGGCCGGGAGTCGACCTCCTCACCGGCAGTCTCGACTCGCTCGGCTATCTCGCGGCCTGGCTGGCCGAAGACGACGAGCGCCGCGCCGAGCTCGCCCGCGAGGCGGAGGCCCGCCTGCGAGCGAGGCCGCTGGCCGACGCCGCCGCCAAGCTGCTCGAAACGGCGTGCCGGGTCGACGC
>JBQCCT010000345.1:0-6968 GCA_051961955.1 Solirubrobacterales bacterium | reverse complement strand
CGCCCCGCTCCGCCCCCCCCGCGTGGCGGGCGCGGGGGGGGTTAAGGGGGGGGGGGGTGCCGCCGCCCTCGCGGGCGGCGACGCCCGGGAGCCAGCGCAGCCGCTCCAGCCCGGCCGGGTCGCGCAGCTCGACCGTGAAGCGGCGCCGTGCCTTGCCGAGCAGGTCCTCCATCCGCTCGACCGCGATCAGTCGGCCGCCGCGGACGATCCCGACCCGGTCGCAGACCCGCTGCACCTCGTCGAGCTCGTGCGAGGAGAGGAAGACGGCCGCGCCGCGGTCGCGTTCCTCGGCGACCAGCGCCAGGAACTCGTTCTGCATCAGCGGGTCGAGGCCGCTGGTCGGCTCGTCGAGGATCAGCAGCTCGGGCCGGTGGAAGGTGGCGAGGATCAGCCCGATCTTCTGCCGGTTGCCGCGCGAGAGCTGGCCGAGCGGCCGGTCGAGGTCGGCGCGGAAGCGCGCTGCCAGCTCCTCGGCGCGGCCGATTCCGTCGACCCCCCGCAGCCGCGCCAGCAGCTGGACCGCCTGGCGCCCCGGGGTCTCGCGGCCGAAGCCGAAATCGCCCGGCAGGTTGCCGAGCCGGGCGCGGATCGCGACGCTGTCGCGGCGGCTGTCGAGGCCGAAGATCCGCGCCGAGCCCGAGGTCGGGTGGATCAGGTCCAGCAGCGTGCGGATCGTCGTCGTCTTGCCGGCCCCGTTCGGGCCGAGGAAGCCGAAGACCTCCCCCGGCCGCACCGCGAAGGTGACGTCCTCGATCCCGCGGTGCCTGCCGTAGCGCTTGGTCAGCGCCTCGGTCTCGATCGCCGGTGCGTCTGCGCTCACACCCGGATTATGGGCCGGCGGCGGGCACTCAGCCGCCGAAGACGGCCTCGAGCTCGGCCAGTTGCGTCTCGATCCCGGCGCAGACGCCGTCGCAGAGTTCGTGCACACCGGGGTCGCTGATCCGGTAGAGCGAGCTGGTGCCGCGCTTGCGGCGGGCGACGAAGCCCTCGGCGAGGAGCGCCGAGAGGTGCTTAGAGACGTTCTGCTGCGAGGTCCCGAGGCGCTCGGTGATCTCACCGACCGAGGCCTCGTCCTGATTTCGCAGGAGGTCGAGGATGCGCAGCCGGGTCGGGTCGGAGAGGGCGCGGAAGCGGCGGGCGATCAGCTCCGCCGCCTCGGGATTGAGGGGGCTCACTACCGGCTTGCTAGACATCTTTGCCATCTCCTGTTATTGTACCTTCTACAACTGTTAAGTTGTTCAGTTGTTAACATGTAAACGGGTGTAAAGGAGAAGCTGTGACTGCTGGCACCGTAGCGAGAAGGCCACTCGGACCGATCGGGCGCCTAGGGCGCCTGGCCGCAACCCGCCGCCGCGCCGTCTTCGCGATCTGGGCGGTGATCGCGGTCGCGCTCGGCTTTCTCGCGCCGCGGGTGGAGACCGCCCTCTCCGGCGCCGGCTGGGAAGCGCTCGGCTCCGAGTCGGTAGCGGTGCGCAAGCAGGTCGACGCCTCCTTCGCCGGCGCCGGCGCCTATGGCCTCCAGGTCGCAGTCCACTCCGACGAATACGTCGCCACCGACCCGCGCTTCCGCGCCACCCTCGCCCACGTCCAGCGCCTGCTCGCCGCCGACCCCGCGGTCGGCAAGGTCGTGCCGGCCCAGTCCGGCGTCTCGATCTCCCGCAACGGCCACACCGCCGTCATCCGCGCCACCGCTAGCAAGGACCCGAACGGGATGGTCGCCGCCGCGGATGGTCTCAAGTCCGAGCTCGCCGACGCGGCCGCTCCCGGCGTCGAAGCCAACTTGACCGGCGCCGCCGGGATGTGGTCGGACTTCAACGAAGCCAATCGCGAAGCGATGCTGAAGTCCGAGCTCTTCTCCTGGCCGGTGACGCTGGCGATCCTCGTCCTCGCCTTCGGCTCGCTCGTCGCTGCCGGCCTACCGCTGATGCTGACGATCACCGGTCTCGTCCTCTCCGCCGGCATCCTCTACCTCGGCACCCTGCTCGCGCCGATCTCGATCTGGGCGATGAACTTCGCGATGATGTTCGCCCTGGCGCTGGGGATCGACTACGCACTGTTCGTGGTGATGCGCTTCCGCAACGCGCTCTTCGGCCAGCGGCTCGAGCCGGCCGAGGCGGTCGGCGCGACGATGGATACCGCCGGCAAGGCGGTCCTCTTCTCCGGCCTTACGGTGATGGTCTCACTGGCAGCGGTGCTGCTCGTGCCCAGCCCCGCCTTCCGCTCGGTCGCGCTCGGGATCATGATCTCCGTCGCATTCGTCCTCGCGGCGACGCTGACCCTGCTTCCGGCGGTGCTGGCCAAGCTCGGTCCGCGGATCGACAGGCTTTCCCTTCCCTGGGCCCACTCCGGCGACCACAGCTCGCCCCGCTTCGCCCGCTGGGGAGAACTCCTCTGGCGCCGCCCGCTCCTCTTCGGTGGCCTGGCGTTGGTCGCCCTGGTCGCCCTGAGCCTGCCGATCCTCGGCTTGCGCACCGGTATGCCCTCGATCAAGGTCGTGCCGCAGGGAGACCACTCGCGGGTCGGCTACCAGCAGCTGAGCGCTGCCTTCGGCCCCGGAGCGCCCGGCCTGCTGCAGGTGACCGTGCCCCGGGCGGAGGCCAAGGACGTTGCCTTCCAGCTCCAGGCCGATCCCGAAATCGCCGCGGCGCTGCCGCCGCAGGGCGGACACAACGGGCTCGCCCTGATCGAAGCGATCCCAGCTGCCGCCCCCTCGACCACCGCCTACAACCACACCCTCGACCGCCTCCGCGTCGAGCTGCCCGGGGGCGCGCTGGTCGGCGGCCCCGCAGCCGAAAACCACGACCTCGAAGCGGCGCTGTCGGCGAAGACGCCGCTGGTGATCGGCATCGTCCTCGGCCTCGGCTTCCTGCTGCTGCTGGTTGCCTTCCAGGCGCCATTGGTGGCGCTGCTGGGCGTCGTCACCAACCTGCTCTCGACCGGCGCCGCCTTCGGCGCCGCCACGCTGGTCTTCCAGCACGGCAACCTCTCCGGCCTGCTCGGCTTCGAATCGCAGGGCTTCCTCGACGCCTGGGCGCCGGTCTTCTTCTTCGCGATGGTCTTCGCGATCGCGATGGACTACACCGTCTTCCTGCTCTCCTCCGCCCGCGAGCACTGGGAGGAGTCGGGCAGCGCCCGCGCCGCGATGATCGGCAGCCTCGCCCATTCCGGCCGCGTCGTCCTCGCCGCCGGTGCGGTGATGGTCGCCGTCTTCTTCACCTTCGCCCTCTCCGGCCCGCTGCCACCGAAGGAAATGGGCGCGATCCTCGGCATCGCCGTCCTCCTCGACGCCTTCCTCGTGCGTCTCCTGCTGCTACCGGTGCTGCTGCGCCTGACCGGACGCGCCGCCTGGTACCTGCCGAGTTGGCTCGACCGCGTGCTACCCGACATCCCCTTCGGGCACGGGGAGGTCGCGGTGGCTGCAGTCGATGATGAGCCCGAGGTGCGGGAACCCGTGGCGGTCTAGGTCAGGGCGCCGGCTGGTACAAACTCGGCCCCCAGGGCCAGTGGGTCGACTCTGGATCTTCCCGCTGGATCGGGATCGAATAGGCGGCTACGGCGTCGCCGCTGGGACTCCATGTAGCGGTTGAACGCCTCGCGAGCGAGTTCGCTGAGCGACCGGCCTTCCTTGTCGGCCCTTGCCCAGGCAGCTTTGTAGAGGTTGCTCGTGTAAAAGGGCTCGGAAAGACCGGGTTCGCACGCGAAGGAGGAAGACAATGGGAAGGATCGTTGTGACCGAGTTCATCTCGCTGGACGGGGTGATCGAGGCCCCGGGCGGAGGCGAGGGCTACCGCCACGGCGGCTGGACCTTTGAGATCGAGCGCGGCCCCGAGGGGGACCGGTTCAAGCTCGACGAGCTGCGCGAGGCCGAGGCCCAGTTGCTCGGCCGCGTCACCTACGAAGGCTTCGCCGCCGCCTGGCCGCAGATGGAAGACGAGGCCGGCTTCGCCGGGAAGATGAACGCGATGCCGAAGTACGTCGTCTCCTCCACCCTCGAGCGCGCCGACTGGCAGAACAGCACCATCCTCAGCGGCGACCCCGCCAGCTCGGTCGCCCGGCTCAAGGACGAAGTCGACGGCGTCATCCTCGTCGCCGGCAGCGCCACCCTGGTCAAGGCGCTGATCGAGAACGACCTCGTCGACGAGCTGCGGCTGATGGTCTTCCCGGTCCTCCTCGGCGAAGGCAAGCGCCTCTTCCCCGAGGGCGAGCAGAAGCGCCGGCTGGAGCTGATCGAGGCGAAGACCGTCGGCGACGGGATCTCCCTGCTCCGGTACAAGCGTCCATAGCCGGAAAAATTTCCCTAACCGGAGCTATAGGGTGGGCGGCAATGCCCACCTAATCCGTCCGCTTCAAGGGCTTGCTGTTCAAGGCGCACTACGAGCGCCTGCCCAAGGCCGGCGTCGAGCTCCGGTCGAGCGAACCGAGCATGCAGATCGGCGGCATCAAAACGGGCGAGCCGATCAACACCGCCCTGGTCGAGGCGGGCTCCGAGGAGCAGGCGATGCTGGCCATCAAAGCGGCGCTCGTCCCAGACGACATCAACTTCTCCGACTGGCAGGCCGAGCTCGCCTGAGCTCAGTCGGCCCTCTAATAGAAGGCTGATAACAGATATGTTCTATAATCTTGGGGCATGCCGAACCCTGCCCCTATCCGCTGCGGAGCTCTCATCCGCGAGGCGCGCCTGCGCCATGGAATCGACCAAGCAGAGCTTGCGCGGCGCGTGGGTACTGCCCAGCCCGCGATCAGCCGGATCGAGCGGGATGTCGTCTCCCCCACGCTCGAGACTCTCAACCGACTTCTTGAAGCGATGGGCGAGACGCTTTCCTTGAGATCTCTGGATCTGAATGCGCCGGCCCCTGGCGGCAGCAACCAGTCGATCGCCGAGCTTCGCGCCGACTACCGCAATCTGACGCCGGAGGAGCGCCTGGCGCAGGCGGCACACTTAAGTGAAATCGGCACCGAATTAGCAGCGGGCGCAGAACAGTGACCGTGATTCCGCTGAAACCGGAGCCGCTCCTCGGCGTCTTGGTCGAGCACGAGGTGTCCTTCATCGTCGTGGGTGGCTACGCAGTTGCCGCGCACGGCTTCCTGCGGGCCACCAAGGACATTGATATCTGCCCGGACCCGGCCGAAGAGAACCTGGCCCGGCTCGCGGCTGCCCTTGAGGAGCTGGAAGCTGAGCCAACTGCATTCGACGATTTCGCAGAGGGAGAGTTCGACCTGAAGCCGGACCTCGAAGGGCTGCGCCATGGCGGCAACTGGACGCTCCACACCAAGCACGGCCGGCTGGACGTGCTGCAGCACATTGCCGGTCTGGGAGAAGATGGCGGCGGCTGGAAAGAGCTTTCTCGCCAGGCAATTACCCGCGGCTTCGCCGGCCACGAATGTCTCTTTTGCAGCTACGAGGATCTGATCAAGATGAAGCGGGGCGCCGGTCGCCCCCAAGACCAGGTCGATATCAAGAGCCTGAAAGCAGCTCGGGGTGAGGTCGATGCTTAGCTTCTACGTTCACTTCAAGGGGATGCTGTTCAAGGCGCACTTCGAGCGCATGAGCACGGCGGGGATCGACTTCAAGTCCAGCGAGCCCGGGATGCAGATCGGCGGGATCAAGACCGGCGAGCCGATCAACACCGTCGTCGTCGAAGCCGCCTCCAAGGAGGCCGCCGTCCAAGCCGTCAAGCGAGCCCTCGTCCCCGACGACGTCAACTTCACCGCCTGGGAAGCAAGCGCAATCTGAGTAGAACCCCCGCAAATATGGCTGCGCAACAGCTCCTGGTCAAAGGGCATATTCCAGAGCACCAAGTTTTTCCGCTCAGGCTCTTTGAATCCCTAATCTGGATCTATGTCTCTCAGCAGTTCCTCGACCCGCGTGACGATTTCACCTCAGAGAAGGTGCGAAGAAGTTACTTTGTGCGCGCAGCTTGACGAACTGGCCAAGCGCGTGGATGCGGGTTTCGAGAAGGTCGACCAGGACATGAAGGCGGGATTCGCGAAGGTCGATGAGCGGTTCGAGCGCTTGTATCGCCTGCTCTTTGTCAGCGCCGTATCCATCGTCGCCGCCCTGATCGCAGCGCTGGCTGCCGCGCTGGCGACCTAGCCCTCACCGCTAACAGCCGATCTATTGATACGGCCGAACCTATCGGTCAGTCAATCTGGCTTGCTCTTATCTCTATGGCTTGTAATTATGCCGCCGCCATGATTGGACGAGTTCGTTTAGGTAAACAGCTCGGTTTGTTAAAGCAGGAACTAGGGAGACACATTGGAGAGCAAGGGGTTGGCGGATGACTGCCGCCGTGCGTTGGCCAAGCGGATGCGAGAAGACGCCGAGATCGAGGAGGCCGTGGTCGAGCGAACCAGGGCTCGTGGAGAAGGGCGCGGTGAGATAAGTGGCGGAGACCTCGAGGAAATCAGGAAGGTCGCTCGGGCCACCCTCGAGTACGGGTTCAGCGCGATTGAAGGCAAGGAGGACCGGCAGCCCCCTCCTGAGGTAGCCACCCGTGCCCGCGCGTTGGCCTGGCAGGGGGTTCCGACCCATACCGTTCTGCGGCGGTACGGCGTCGGCGCCGACGTCTTCAAGGAGCATCTGCGCCAGGCCCGTTCTACGATCAAGCCGTACTCCGAGGCCGGCTACACCGAAGCGGAACGAGCGATCGACCATGCCTTCCAGCAACTACAGGACCTTGTAGAAAGCGAGCACGTCAAAGAAGACCAGTGGCTGAGATCCTCACACGAGGGCCGTCAGCTTGAACAAGTCAAGCAGCTCCTGTCCGGCGAGCTGATCCATCCGCGGAACCTCGACTATGACTTCACCGCCACGCACATAGGCGTGGTCGGGTCCGGAGAGGGTGTGGAGGAGGAGATTAAGCGCCTCGCAGAGCTCCTGCGCGGGCAGTTGCTGCTCGTCCAAGCCTCCCCCAACCAATTTTGGGCCTGGATCGGGCTGAAGCTGCACAGCTCAGCTGAGCGGCTCG
>JBQCCT010000344.1:0-10165 GCA_051961955.1 Solirubrobacterales bacterium | reverse complement strand
CTGGGTGGTGACGTCGACGTCGCCGTCGACCACGACCACCCGCGCCCGCTCGTGGACCTCGTGCGCCTGCAGCTCCTCGCCGTTGGGCAGGAGCACAAGAATCGTCCGCGCATCGTCGGCCGAGGCGAGGATCCGCGGCTGGTGCGGCTCGACCTCCACCGTCTTCAGGTCCCAACTCTCCATCTGCAGCCTCCTTACAGTGAACGCTTGCGGCCTTCCTACCCGGAGAGGAGGTTCATCATCACCCTCCCCGGCAATCGGGGTGCCCGGATTCGAACCGGGGACCTCCGCCACCCAAAGGCGGCGCGCTACCAGGCTGCGCCACACCCCGTCGAAGCCAAGTGTAGGTTCTGGGGCGATGGCAGAGGTGCTCCCGTTCAAGGCGCTGCACTACGACCTCGGCAAGGTCGGCTCGCTCGACGCGGTCGCGGCGCCCCCTTACGACGTGATCGACGCCGCCCAGCGGCGGGCGCTCTTGGAGCGCTCCCCCTACAACGCCGTCGCGATCGACCTGCCGAAACCGTTCGACCCCGCCGATCCCGACAGCGACCCCGGCGGCGATCCCTACGCCGAGGCGGCGGCGCGGATCGAGTCCTGGCGCGCCGACGGAGCACTTGTCCAGGACTCCGAGCCCTCGATCTGGGCGCTGACCCAGGACTACGTCGCCCCCGACGGCAACCGCTACAGCCGCAACGGCATCCTCGCCCGGGTCCGGGTCGAGGACTACGAGAGCGGCACGGTGCGGCCGCACGAGCGCACCCATCCGGGGCCGCTGCTCGACCGGCTCGAGCTGACCCGCGCCAGCGGCTACAACCTCTCGCCGATCTTCTCGCTCAGCACCGAGGACGCCTGGCCGCTGGTCGCGCCGGCGCTGCCGGACCGGCCCTGGGGCGAAGCCGAGGACGAAAGCGGCACCGTCAACCGGCTCTGGAAGGTCGGCGACCCGGCGATCCACAGCGCCGTGACCGAGTGCCTCGCCGACGCCCAGCTGCTGATCGCCGACGGCCACCACCGTTACGAGACCGCGCGAGCCTTCCGCGACGAGGTCGGCGGCGAGGGCCCGCACGACTACACGCTGATGTCGCTCACCGGGCTCGATGACCCCGGCCTCCTCGTCTTCCCCACCCACCGCGTGCTTTCCGGCTTCGCCGACGATCCCGAGAAGCAGCAGCGCCTCGGCAACGGCCTGCGCGAGCTCTTCGAGATAAGCGAGGTCCCGCGGGAGGAGATCGACCCCGCCAATGAGGACGGGGTTGGAATCTTCGGCCTCTACGACTCCTTCCACAAGAGGGCTTTTCGGCTTCGCCTCAAGGACCTCGCCGAGAACGACCGCCGGCTCGAAGGCATGCCCGAGGCCTACCGTCGCCTCGACTCGGCGATCCTCGAGACCCTCGTGCTCAAGGGCCTCGCCGGGATGAGCGACCACGACATCGACGAGCGCAACGGCCTCGAATACGCGAAGAGCGTCCCGGCCGCGCTGGAGATGGTCGACAGCGGCGGCTACGACGTCGCCTTCATCCAGCGGGGGGTACCGGTCGAGCAGGTCAAGGACATCGCCAACACCGACGCGGTGATGCCGCCGAAGTCGACTTTCTTCTTCCCCAAGGTGATGACCGGCTTCGCCTTCAACCCGGTGCGCTAAGTGAGTATCTAGCGTGGTCAAGATCTACACCAAGAAGGGCGACGACGGCACCACCTCCCTCTGGTACGGCGGCCGCATCCCCAAGCACCACGGCCGCACCGACGCCTACGGCACCCTCGACGAGGCCTGCTCGCAGCTCGGGATCGCCCGGGCGCTCTGCGGACCCGACCAGGCCGAGCTGGCTGCCGACATCCTCCGCCTCCAAGACGACCTCTTCGTCGCCGGCGCCGAGCTGGCGACCGCGCCGGAGGCGGCCGAGCGGCTCGAAGACGGCGTCAGCCGCACCACCGAGGCGATGGTGAGCGAGCTGGAGCGACTGATCGACCGCTACATGGCCGAGGTCGACCTGCCGCCGCAGTTCGTCATCCCCGGCGGTAACCAGCTCGCGGCCCAGCTCGACGTCGCCCGCACCACGATCCGCCGCGCCGAGCGCCGCATCTCGGAACTGAACCAGGCCGGCGAGCTGGCGAGCGAGACCGTGATCCACTTCGTCAACCGCGCCTCCGACCTCGCCTTCGCGATGGCGCGCTACGCCGACGTCGACGACCCCGCCCTGTTCGAGGGGCGGCGCCGGAGCTGAGCATGCGGATCGTCGCCCGCCGGGTCGAGGGCTACGCCCACGACGTTGAGGTCGACGGCCACACCCTGCGCCTCGACGAGCCACCCGAGGTAGGCGGCACCGGCAGCGGGCCGCGACCGACCAAACTGCTCGCCGCCAGTCTTGCCAGCTGCATCGCGATCACGGTCGAGATGTACGCGGGGCACAAAGGCTGGGACCTCGGCGAGGTCGAAGTCGACGTGGAGATGACCTACGAGGGTCCCGTGCCCGTGGGCTTCGACGTCGGCCTGAAGCTGTCCGGCGCCCTCGACGAGGAGCAGCGACGGCGGCTGCTGGTGATCGCGACCAAGTGCCCCGTCCACAAGGTCCTCGCCGGCGAGGCGCACGTTAACGTCGTCGAGCGGCTCGAGCGCCCCTGATGGACCTCGGGCTCAGCGGGCGCGCCTGCGTCGTCACCGGCGCCAGCAGCGGTATCGGCCGCGAGGTCGCCCTACAGCTCTGTGCCGAGGGGGCGAAGGTGCTGCTGGTCGCGCGCGGCGAGGAGCGCCTCACGGCCGTGACCGAGGAGGCGGCGCGAGCGGCGCAGCCGACCGGAGGTGCGGCGACGGAGCTCGTCCTCGACGTCACCGATGAGGCTGCCGGCGAGCACATGCTCGCCGCGGCCGAGCACTACTTCGGCTCCCTCGACGTCCTGGTCAACAACGCCGGCGCAGCCAAGTGGCGCGACCTCGACGACGTGCCGGACGAGGACTGGCGCGCCCAGTACGAGCTCAACGTGATGGCGCCGCTGCGGGCGATGCGGGCGGCGATCCCGCCGATGGTCGAGCGCGGATGGGGGCGCGTCGTCAACGTCTGCTCGACCGCCGGCAAGCGCCCGTCCTCGGCGATGCCCGAGTACTCGGTCGCCAAGGCCGCCGAGCTCTCGCTCTCGCGCCTCTTCGCCGACCGCTACGCGAAGAGTGGGGTCCTCGTCAACGCCGTCGCCCCCGGCCCGGTCGAAGCGGAGATGTGGATGGAGCCGGGTGGCCTGCTCGACCAGTCGATCGAGCTCTCCGGTGCCGCCAACCGCACGGACGCGTTGGCAGAAGCGGGCTCGAAGCGCCCGATCGGCCGCCTCGCCCAGCCTGAGGAGATCGCCGGCACGATCGTCTTCCTCTGTTCCGAGCGCGCCTCCTACGTCGCCGGCGCCGCCTGGTCCGTGGACGGCGGCACCGTCCAAGTGATCATTTGATCGGCCGCGAGATAGAGGCCGCCGTGCTCTTACCCCTCTACGGGTGGCCGGAGGATCCCGGCCTCATCTTCACCGAGCGTCGTGCCGACCTGCGGCGCCACGCGGGCGAGATCTCCTTCCCGGGCGGCCGGCGCGACGAGGGCGACGCGGATCTACAGGGGACGGCATTGCGAGAGGCAGAGGAGGAGATCGGCCTCGATCCCGCCCAGGTGAGGATCGGCGAGACGCTGCCGGCGACCAGGACCTTCGTCACCAACTACGTCGTCCACCCCTTCGTCGGCTACGTCGCGCACCCCCGCGAGCTCGACCTGCGGCCGAACCCGACCGAGGTCGAGACCGTCCTCACCTTCTCGCTCGAGCTACTGCGAGAGGGCTACGAGATGCGCCGCCTGGTCCGCCGCGGCGTCCCCATCCACACCCCCACCTACGAGGTGGAAGGGCAGCTGATCTGGGGAGCGACCGCGCGGATCCTGGGCGATTTACTGGAGCGCCTCGGCTAAGCGGCTTTCTCCGGCTGGGGGACGATGCGGATGTAGGGCTTCGGCGACTCCCAGCCTTCCGGCCACAGTTCTTTCGCCTCGTCCTCTTTGACCGAGCCGGAGATGATCACGTCGTCGCCCTGCTGCCACTGGGCCGGCGTCGCCACTTTGTGGTTCGCGGTCAGCTGCAGCGAGTCGATCACCCGCAGCACCTCGTCGAAGTTGCGCCCGGTGGTCATCGGGTAGACGAGAATGAGTTTGATTTTCTTGTCGGGGCCGACGACGAAGACGTTGCGCACGGTCTGGTTGTCGGCCGGCGTGCGCTCGCCGGGGTCGCCGGAGACGTCGGCGGGCAGCATCCCGTAGGCCTTCGAGATCTCGAAGTCGGCGTCGCTGATGATCGGGTACTCGGGTCGCGCTCCCTGCGTCTCCTCGATGTCCTGCGCCCAGCCCTCGTGCTTGTCGAGCGGATCGACCGAGAGGCCGATGATCTTCACGCCGCGCTTCTCGAACTCCGGCTCGATCCTGGCCATGTAGCCGAGCTCGGTCGTGCAGACCGGGGTGAAGTCCTTCGGGTGGGAGAACAGAACCGCCCACGACCCGTCGATCCAGTCGTGGAACTTGATCCGGCCCTGGGTGGTGTCGGCCTCGAAATCCGGTGCTACGTCGCCAAGTTGCAAGCCCATCGAACCGCTCCTCTCACGCTCTTCAGCTATTTACCTGAATTCCCATCCGAGTTTAGTCCTTTTGCCTTACCGGCCCGTGAGAATCTCCTTGACCTCCGCCGCGAGCCTGTCTCCGACCCCCGTATAGGGGGACTGAGACAGACTCGGCGGGATCGTCGCCACGGGGATCCGCCAGGTGCGCTCCGCAGCCCGCACGACCGTGGCACCTTCCTCAGTTCCCTCGTAGACGACTCCCCGCACCGGCGTGTCGACCAGGTGTTCCATCAACCGCTCCAGCCGCAGGCCGTGGATCGCCGCCACCGTCTCCTCGCTGCCCTCCAGGTTGCCGAGCAGCAACACCAGGACCGCCACGTCGTCGACCAGATCGAGGATCGTCCCCGGCCGGTCCGGGTCCGCCGGCGCCGCCTCGATCCCGGCCGCCTCGATCGGCGCCAGCCCCTCCTCGCGGCGGCTGGTCCCGCGCACGGCCCAGCCCTCCGCCAGCAGGCTCTCCCCGAGAGCCCGGCCGCGGCAACCGCAGCCGACGATCAGCGCCCGCGCCACTGCCGGCCTACGAGCCCTCGAACGGCCCCCGGCCGCGCAGCCGGAGTTGCTCGTCCTCGGCGACCCCGCGGTGCAGCTCCTCCTCGGTCATCTCCGGCGCCCCGCGCCGCCGCCGCATCTCGTTCTGCGCCTCCATCATCTGGCGGATGTCGTCGATCTCGTTCTGCGCCTCCACTTCGGGGGAGCGCGTCGGCACCCAGTCGACGAGACTGGCGGAGCTGCCCGGGTAGAAGTGCCCGACGATCAGCAGCACCCCGACCATGAAGGCGACGATCGCCAGCGTTCCCAGAACGAAGAGCACCCGACAAGGATACGGTTCATCCCCATGCCCGACGCCTACATAGTCGAAGCCCTCCGCACCCCGATGGGCGCCTACCGCGGCGCCCTCGCCGGCGTCCGCCCCAACGACATGGCCGCGCACGTGATCGGCGCCGTCGTCGAGCGCAGCGGGGTTGATCCCGAGAGAATCGTTGATGTCTACTTCGGCGCCGCCAACCAGTCGGGTGAGGACAACCGCGACGTCGCCCGCATGGCGGCGCTGCTCGCCGGGCTGCCGCAGAGCGTCCCCGGCGCCACCGTCAACCGCCTCTGCGCTTCAGGGCTCGAGGCGGTCAACGGCGCCGCACGGGCGATCAAGACCGGCGAGGGCGACGTCTACCTGGCCGGCGGGGTCGAGTCGATGAGCAGGGCGCCGTGGGTGGTCGAGAAGCCGGAGCGCGGCCTCCCCCGCGGCCCGCAGACGATGCACGACACCACTCTCGGCTGGCGGATGATCAACCCGCGGATGGCCGAGCTCGGCGTCTCGACCGAGTCGATGGGCGAGACCGGCGAGAACGTCGCCGAGCGCTTCGGGGTCAGCCGCGAGGACCAGGACGCCTTCGCCCTGCGCAGCCACCGGCGCGCCGTCGCCGCCGCCGAGGCGGGCAAGCTGGCAGAGGAGATCATCCCGATCGAGGCGCCGCAGGGGCGCGAGACCGTCGCCGTCGCGGCCGACGAGGGGCCGCGCCCGGACGCCTCCATGGAGAAGCTGGCAAAGCTGCGGCCGGTCTTCCGCGAGGGCGGCACCGTCACCGCCGGCAACGCCTCGACCCTCAACGACGGCGCCGCCTGCCTCCTCCTCGCCTCCGAGAAGGGAGCCGAAGAGATCGGCGCCGAGCCGCTGGCGCGGGTGGTCGCGACCGGCGTCGCCGGCGTCGACCCGGCGGTCATGGGCATCGGCCCGGTCAAAGCAGTGCCCCGCGCCCTGGAGAACGCCGGTCTCACCCTCGACCAGATCGACCTTGTCGAGCTGAACGAGGCCTTCGCCTCCCAGGTGATCGCCAGCGCCCGCGAGCTCGGCATCGACGAAGAGCGCCTCAACGTCAACGGCGGCGCGATCGCCCTCGGCCACCCCCTGGGCTGCTCCGGCGCCCGCCTGACCACGACCCTCGTCCGCGAGCTGCGCCGCCGCGGCGGCAAATTCGGCATCGCCACGCTGTGCGTCGGCGTCGGTCAGGGTCTCGCCACCGTCTTCGAAGCCGTTTGAACGCTCGAACCCAATAGGCTGTCGAGAGTGAAGCTCTGGGGAGACTTCCGGAAGTACCTGGTTGCGGATGCGCTCGGCTGCGCGCTTCTCGTCGCGCTGGCACTGCCCGCCGTCGCCTCAGCCGAAGCCACCGCCGGCGCCTCGATCGTCGGCGGGCGCGCCGCCACGATCGAGGAATTCCCCTCGCTCTCCTACATCGAAGCCCACAAGGGCAAACACGGCTTCGCCTGCACCGGCACCGTGGTCGCGCCGCGGGTGGTCCTCACCGCCGCCCACTGCGTCGAGGAAGTCGAGCAGGGGACGATCACCCCGCCCGACGAGTACGCGCTCTCCACGAACATCGCCGACCCGACCAAGGCGACGCCGGAAAACGTCTTCCACGTCGTCGCCAACCACGTCTTCCCGGGCTTCGACCCGGGCGTTCTGCACGGCGATGCGGCGATCCTGATCCTCGACCGGCCCACCACCGCGCCGGCGCTGCCGCTGGCCGGCCCCGCCGACGCCGCCCTCTACGGAGGCGGCGCCGAAGTGCGCCTGGCGGGATGGGGGCTGACCCGCGCCAACGCCAAGGAACAGCCGGCGAACCTGCGGATGACCTCGATGCTGGTCCAGACGCCCTCGTCCTGCCGGAAAAGCACCCGCACTTTCTACGGAGCCTTCTCACCGATGCGGCAGGTCTGCCTGATTGCCGCGGACCGCGCCAGCGGCGGCTGCTTCGGCGACAGCGGCGGCCCGGCGATCGCCCAGCGCCCCGACGGAACGCCCGTCGAGCTGGGGATCACGAGCACCGGCGGTCCCTCCTGCAGCACCAGGCTGCCGAACGTGCTGACGCGGGTCGACTACGTCTCCGCTTGGGTCTCCGAATGGATCGCGGCGACCGAAAGCGGGGCGCCGTCCCCGGTGGTGGACCCGAGCACCTTGCTGCCGGCGATGGTCAAGGAAGGCGCCGAAGAGCTCGCCATCTTCACCCTGATCGACGCCTTCGGCAAACGCTTCGAACGCGCCTCGCAGGTTGCCGGCGGCTGCAAGAAGGCGAGCCGCACCCGCTTCCGCTGCCGGATCGCCTGGGTCACCGGGCGCGATATCTACGCCGGGACCGTCTCCCCCTTCTACGTCGAACGCCAGGAAGCGGTCGGCTGGGACAGCCACTTCAAAATCGAATGGACGCGGCTGAAGTGCCTCCAGCAGCACCGTCACTGCGCGATCCACACCAAACGCGGCTGACCCGGCAAAAGGCCCTGGGGAGCAAACAGGTAGCCTCGCCCGCATGAGCGAAGGCTTCCAAGAGCTGGCCAGCGTCGACGGCGCGATCGGGCCCACCGCTGCGGCCACCGTCGGCCTCAAGGACGACGGCCTCTACCGTGGCGACGGCGCCTTCGAGGTGATCCGCCTCTACGGCGGCAAGCCGTTCGCGCTGGTCGACCACCTCGACCGCCTGCAGCGCTCGGCCGGAGCGATCGAGCTCGCGTTCGACCGCGGCGCGCTGGAAGCGGAGATCGACGACCTGCTCGCCGAGGCCGGCCCGGTGGAAGGGCAGCTGCGGCTGATCGTCACTCGCGGCGGCCGCCGGCTCGCCATGACCGAGCCGATCCCTACCCATCCGGAGACGCTCAGCCTCGCCAGCGTCGCCTACTGCCCGAGCGTGATCCTCAACGGGGTCAAGTCGCTCTCCTACGCCGCCAACATGCAGGCGACCCGCATCGCCAAAGGCAAGGGCGCTGACGAGGCGGTGCTGGCCCGCCCGGACGGCACCGTGCTGGAGCCGCCGACCTCCTCCGTCTTCTGGGTCTCGGCCGAGGGCGAGCTGCGGACGCCGGCGCTCAGCGACGGGGTGCTGGAGTCGATCACCCGCGACCGGATGATCAAGGCGCTGCAGGTGCAAGAGGGGACCTGGCCGATCGACGACCTGCGCGGCGCCGGCGAGGCCTTCCTCGCCTCGACCACGCGCGAGATCCAGGCCGTCTCCGCGGTCGACGGCCGCGCCTTCCCCGCCGCCCCCGGCCCCCGCACGCAAGAGGCGCAGCAGGCCTTCGCCGAGACGCTGGGCAGAGAGCTGCGCGAGCTTTAGACACAACGAGAGAGGGACGAGCTAGATGAACTTCGAGCTGAGCGACGAGCACAAGCTGATCCGCGAGGGCGCCCGCGAATTCGCCGAGCGCGAGATCCTGCCGACGGTGCGCGACAACGACCGCGAGGGCCGCTTCGACCGCGAGCTGGCGCGCAAGCTGGGTGAGGTCGGCTTCCTCGGCGCCCCAGTGGCCGAAGAGCACGGCGGCCGCGGCCTCGACTACATCGGCTATGGGCTGATCGCCGAGGAGATCGGGCGCGCCGACTCCTCGGCCCGCACCGTGATCTCGGTGGTGACCTCGCTGGTCGCCGGCCCGATCGAGAAGTGGGGCAGCGAGGAGCAGAAGAAGAAATGGCTGCCGCGGCTCTGCTCGGGCGAGGGTCTCGGCTGCTTCGGCCTGACCGAGCCCGACACCGGCTCCGACGCCGCCAACCTTCGCACCCGCGCCACCAAGACCGAGAACGGTTGGTCGATCAGCGGTCAGAAGATGTGGATCTCGCTCGGCAACTACGCCGAGGTGGCGCTGATCTTCGCCCAGACCGACCCGGCGCAGAAGCACCGCGGCCTCGCCGCCTTCCTCGTCCCCACCGACAGCGAGGGCTTCACGACCCAGGAGATCCACGGCAAGCTCGGGCTGCGCGCCTCCGACACCGCCGAAATCTCGCTCGACGAAGTCGAGGTCGGCGACGACGCGATGCTGGGCGAGATCGGCGACGGCTTCAAGGTGGCGATGAGCGCGCTCGAAAACGGCCGCTACAGCGTCGCCGCCGGCTGCGTCGGCATCTGCGAAGGCTGCGTCCAAAGCTCGGTCTCCTACGCGAAGGAACGCAAGCAGTTCGGGGTGCCGCTGGCCCGCTTCCAGCTGGTCCAGGAGATGATCGCCGAGATGATCCTCAAGCGCGACGCCAGCCGGATGCTGGTCCTGCGCGCCGGCCTGCTGAAGGACGAAAAGAAGCCGAACGCGACCGAGACCTCGGTGGCGAAGCTCTACGCGACCGAGTCCGCGGTCGAATGCGCGAACCTGGCGATCCAGGTCCACGGCGGCTCCGGCTACGTCGACGACTACCCGGTCGAGCGCTACCTGCGCGATGCCCGCGTCACCACCCTCTACGAGGGCACCTCGCAGATCCAGAAGCTGATCATCGGGCGCGCGTTGACCGGCGTGAACGCGCTCGTGCCTGCGTGAGTGGCGAGGACTTCGTCCTCGCTTGCGAGTTCGGCTGGCGCCGAACTCGGGATGGGCGATACGTGGCGTGAGCCCTCGAGTAGACCCCCCCAAGACGATCGGAGTCGCCGGCGCCGGCACGATGGGCGCCGGGATCGCCCAACTCGCCTGCCTGTCGGGGGCGCGCACGCTGCTGCACGACCCGGTGGGCGAGGCACTCGAGGCGGGCCTCGTGCGGATCAGAGCTCAGCTCGACCGAGGCGTGCA
>JBQCCT010000343.1:0-3951 GCA_051961955.1 Solirubrobacterales bacterium | reverse complement strand
GACCTCGCCGACGTCGGAGCCGCCGGCCGCGACCTCGGCCTGCCCTCCCGTTGTCGGGCGCAGCACCGGGGGGATGCGGACGGTTGCCATGAGGCCGGTGATCCTACCTAGGAAGCGATCGACTGGCGGTCGCCGCCGGCGCCCGAGCAGAAAGCGTCGTAGTCGGGGAACTGACCCATCTCCGACTCGGGGATCTCCTCGGCGTTCTCGCCGCAGATCGGGCACTCGGGGTCGCGGCGGACCTTCAGCTCCGTGAACCTCGTGCCGAGCGCCTCGTAGAGGAGCAGGCGGCCGACCAGCGGCTCGCCCTTGTCGAGCACCAGCTTGATCACCTCGTTGGCCTGCAGCGTGCCCATCGTCCCGGCCATCACCCCGAGCACCCCGTTGGCGGAACAGCTCGGCGCCAGCTCGGCCGGCGGCGGGGTCGGGTAGAGGCAGCGGTAGCAGGGACCCTCGTAAGGGACGAAGGTCGAAATCTGTCCGTCGAAGCCGAGGATTGAGGCGGAGACGACCGGCTTGCGCAGCCGCACCGAGGCGTCGTTCAGCAGGTAGCGGGTGGGGAAGTTGTCGGCGCCGTCGACGATGATGTCGTAGTCCTTGATCACGTCGAGGATGTTCGCGGCGTCGAGCCGGCCGTTGTGCTCAACCACCTTGACGTCGGGGTTGAGCCCTTCGATGAAGATGCGGGCCGAGGTGGTCTTCGGCATCCCGATCCGTTCGGTGTTGTGGATCACCTGGCGCTGCAGGTTGGAGGCGTCGACCACGTCGTCGTCGACGAGGCCGAGCGTGCCGACCCCGGCGGCGGCGAGGTAGAGCGCGGTCGGGGCGCCGAGGCCGCCGGCGCCGAGCAGCAGCACCTTCGCGTTCAGGAGCTTCACCTGGCCGTCGACCCCGACCTCGGGCAGCAGGGTGTGGCGCGAGTAGCGCTCGCGCTGCTCGGGGGTCATGCCGTGGGCGGCGACGACCGGCAGGCCCTGTTCCTGCCACTGCACGATGCCACCGCTCATCGAGGCGACGTTTTCGTAGCCGAGCTGCTGCATCTGCGCCGCGGCGGTGGCAGAGCGGTTGCCGCTGCGGCAGTAGACGATCGTGCGGGCCGATTTGTCCGGCGCGGCGGCGCCGATTTCGTCGGCGAGCAGGCCCGGCGGCACCAGCTTGCCGCCCTCGAGGTGCGCCTCCTGGTACTCGTGCGGCTCACGGGTGTCGATCAGGACGACAGCGCCGCCGTTGATCTCCTCCGCCGCCTCGAAGGGTTCGATCTCCTCGATCGTCTGGACGCGCTCGGTGTCGATGGCCATTTCCTAAATCCCCTAAATCCGATCAGCTTTTACTTCAAAAATGATAGCGCCCCCGGGAAATGGCCCGGGGGCGCTATCTGCTTTTGGGATTGCCCGCCGCGGGACGGGTGCGCCTGGACGAGACTTAGAGACTGGGGCGCATCTGGCGCAAGCGGCGGACCCGCTCTTCGATCGGGGGGTGGGTGGAGAAAAGACCGGCGATTCCCTTGCCCTTGAAGGGCCGGACGATGTAGAGGGGCTCGGCCGCCTGGTTGACCTGCATCGGGATCGCTTCCGCGCCCTGCTCGAGCCGCAGCAGCGCGCTCGCCAGCGACTCGGGGTTGCCGCAGATCGCGGCGCCGCCGGCGTCGGCTGCGAACTCGCGCTGACGCGAGATCGAGAGCTGGATGATCGTCGCCGCGATCGGGGCCAGCAAGACCATTGCCAACCCGGCAAGCAGGCCGAGGGGTCCTTCGTCCTCGCCACCGAACCACATGAACATGTAGGCGATGTAGGTGATCGCGGCGCCGATCGCCGAGGCGACCGACTGGATCAGGATGTCGCGGTGCTGGACGTGCGCGAGCTCGTGGGAGAGAACACCGCGCAGCTCGTCCTCGGAGAGGAGTTTGGTGATCCCGCGGGTCACCGCCACCGCCGAGTGTTTCGGGTTGCGGCCCGTGGCGAAGGCGTTCGGCTGGTCCTGGGGGATCATGTAGAGGCGCGGCATCGGCAGGTCCGCGCGGGTCGTCAGTTCACGAACGATCTGGTAGAGCCGCGGCGCTTCGGACTCCTCGATCGGCTTGGCGCCGGACATCGCCAGCGCCATTTTGTCGCTGAAGAAGTAGGAGAAGAAGTTGATCGCGAGGGCGAAGAAGAGGAAGAGCAGCGCCGTGCTCGGGCCGCCGATCGCCGCGCCGATCGCGACGAGAAGACCGCCCAGAGCGGCCATCAGGATCGTGGTCCGCAGCGTCGCGCCCCAGGTGGATTGCTTGGTGGTGGTCATCGCGTGAGTGACTCCTCAGTCTCGAATTGCCTCTGAAGTATGAGCCGGTGTGCGCGATCTGCCTATGGGTGGCAACCCCTGAAAGGCCCGGGGCGAGCCCCTAGGCTGAACCCATGACGCTCCTCGTGATCGTGCTCGCGATCCTGGTCGTGGCGCTCGCCGCGGGTCTCCTGCGCGAGCGGCGGCGGCTGCGGCCGCTGGAGGACCTGGTCGAGGCGATGGAGAAGGTCGACCTCTCCAGTCCCCGCCCCCTCCTCCCCGCCTCGATCGACGGAGTCGCCGAGACCGAGGAGGTGGAGCGGATCGAGCTCGCCTTCCTGCGGATGATGCGGCGGCTGGAAGCCGAGCGGCGGCGTGCGGGATCGGCCGCCTTGCACGCCCAGGAGGAGGAGCGGGCGCGAGTCGCCCGCGACCTCCACGACGAGGTCAACCAGTCGCTGACCGGGCTGCTGCTGCGGCTGGAGGCGGCGCGCGAGGCGGCGCCGCCGGAGCTGGAGGGCGAAATCGCCGAGACCAAGGCACTGGCGAACCAGGCGATGACCGAGCTGCTCTCTCTCGCCCGCCAGCTGCGGCCGACCGCGCTCGACGACCTCGGCCTGGCAGCGGCGATCGGCGGTCAGGTCGAGCAGCTCGGCCGCGGCGAGGTCGACGCCCGCCTCGAAGTCACCGGCGACTTCTCCGACCTCGGCGACGACGCCCAGCTGGTCGTCTACCGCGTCGCCCAGGAGGCGCTCTCCAACGCCGCCCGCCACAGCGGCGCCGATCACATCCGGGTCAAGCTCACACGCACCGAAACCGGCGGCGTCGTCCTTGACGTAGCCGACGACGGTCGCGGCTTCGCCTTCGATCAGGCCGAAGGCGGCCTCGGCATCGCCGGCATGCGCGAGCGCGCGCTGCTGGTCGGCGGCGACCTGACCATCGAGTCCCGCCCCGGCCGCGGCACCACCGTCCGCCTCACCGTCCCCACCTGACGCCGACGGGCCGATTTCGGTCTATATAGGACGGTTTTCGGCCCATCGGCGAGACTGGGGGCATGCGGGTGTTGATTGCGGACGATCATGGGATCGTGCGGTCGGGGATTCGGCTGCTGCTGGAGCGGCAGGCGGACCTCGAGGTGGTGGGCGAGGCGGCCGACGGGGCCGAGGCACGAGACCTGGCGGTGCGGGAGCGACCGGACCTGGCGATCCTCGACGTGAAAATGCCGAAGCTGACCGGGCTGCAGGCGACGCGGGAGATCAAGAAGCAGGCGCCGGAGGTCGCGGTGCTGATCCTCTCGATGCACGACGACGAGCGCTACCTGTTCGAGGCGCTGAAGGCGGGCGCCTCCGGCTACGTGCTGAAGGCCCAGGCCGACACCGACCTGCTGGCGGCGATCCGCGCGGTCGAGCGCGGCGAGCCGTTCCTCACCCCGGAGGCGCAGCGGACGTTGATCAAGGACGTGCTCGAGCGCGGCTCCTGCGGCGAGGAGGAGCTGACCCCGCGCGAGGAGGAGATCGTCAAGCTCGTCGCCGAGGCGAACACGACCAAGCAGATCGCCGAGGTCCTCCACCTTTCCGAGAAGACGGTCGAGAACCACCGCGCCAACGCGATGCGCAAGCTCGGCATGCGCGACCGGGTCGAGCTGGTCCGCTACGCGATCCGCCGCGGCTTGATCGAGCCCTGAACGCCGAC
>JBQCCT010000342.1:0-7117 GCA_051961955.1 Solirubrobacterales bacterium | reverse complement strand
GACTGACACCAGCTTGATCGGCTCCAGCTGGCCCGGCGCGGCCTGCTCGAGCGCCTGCTTCATCGCCAGCGAGCCGGCCACCTTGAACGCCATCTCCGAAGAGTCGACCGTGTGGTACGAGCCGTCGTAGACACGCACGCGGACGTCCTTGACCGGGTAGCCCGCCACCGTGCCGTGCTGCATCGCTTCGACGACGCCTTTCTCGACCGCGGGGATGAAGCTGCCGGGGATCGCCGCGCCCTTGATCTGGTTGACGAACTCGAGGCCCCCGCCGTCCTCGCCCGGCTCGATCTCGATCGCGCAGTCGGCGAACTGGCCTTTGCCGCCGGTCTGCTTCTTGTAGCGGGCGTGGGCGGCGGCGGGCTGGCGGATCGCCTCCTGGTAGGGCACCCGCGGCGGGTGCAGCTCGATCTCCGCCCCGAAGCGGCTCTTCATCCGCTCCACCAGCACTTCGACGTGGACCTGGGTCAGCCCGGCGATGATCTGCTCGCCCGTCTGCGGGTCGCGGTGGACGTCGAGGGTCGGGTCCTCCTCGCTCAGCCGCCGCACCGCCGTCGCCGCCTTGTCCTCGTCCCCCTTCGACTTCGCCTCGTAGGAGAACGCCATCACCGGCGCCGGCAGGTCGAGCGGGCGGAACGAGAGGTCACGCTGCCCGTCGCAGAGCACGTCGCCGGCCTTGGTCTCCTTCAGCTTCGCGATCGCCCCGATGTCGCCGGCGCCGAGGTCCGACACCGGCTTCAGATCTTTTCCCAGCGGTTGGCCGATTTGGCCGAGGCGCTCCTTCTGCTGGTGGGTGACGTTGACGGCATGGGAGTCGGAGCGGATCGTGCCGCTGTAGACGCGGAAGAGGTTGATCCGGCCGGCGTAGGGGTCGGCGGTCGTCTTGAACACGTAGGCGACCAGCGGCCCGTCCTCGTCGGGCGCGACCTCGATCGCCTCGCCGTCGCCGTCGAGCGCCGCCAGCGCGCCGCGCATCTTCGGCGAGGGCAGGTCCTCGACCAGCGCGTCGAGCAGCCGGTTCGTCCCCAGGTTCTTGGTCGCGACGCCGCAGGTGACGGGGAAGAGGTGACCCTCGGTGACGCCCTGCTTCAGCGCCGTGACGATCTCCTCGTGAGCGATTTCCTCGCCGTCGAGGTAGCGCTCCATCAGGGTGTCGGAGTTCTCCGCCACCTCGTCCATCAGCTTCTCGCGGTACCCCTCGGCCTGGGCGCGCAGCTCGTCGGGGATCGGCGCCCGCTCGGCGCTGCCGCGCTCGCTGCCCGCGTAGATCCAGGCCTCCATGTCGATCAGGTCGATGACGCCGCGCACCTCCTGCTCGGCGCCGATCGGGATCTCGGTCGCGACCACGTGCGGGCCGAAGGCGGCCTTGAGCGAGTCCAGGGCGGCGAAGAAGTCGGCTCGCTCGCGGTCGAGCATGTTGACGAAGACGAGCCGGGCCAGGCCCTCGGCGTTGGCGCGCTGCCAAAGCCGTTCGGTCTGGACCTCGACCCCGGCGACGCCGTTGACCACGACCACCGCCGAGTCGGCCACCCGCAGCGCCGCCGCCGCGTCGGCGACAAAGCTCGGCTCGCCCGGCGTGTCGATCAGGTTGATCTCGCGGTCGGCGTAGGGAAAGCAGGAGACGCAGGCATTGATTGAGAGCCCGCGGGCGCGCTCGTCGTCCTCGTGATCGGAGGTCGTCGAGCCGTCCTCGACCTTGCCGAGCCGGTTGATCGCCCCGGCCTCGAACAGCATTGCCTCGTGCAGGCTGGTCTTGCCGCACCCCCGGTGCCCGATCAGTGCGACGTTGCGAATCCGATCTGCAGCCTTGTGCGACATCAGACGAAGTTACACCCGTTGGCAAGGGGCGTCTACGACCTGAGCGATATCGAACACAAAACAACCGAGTTCTCAGCTACTGTCGCTGCAAATGGCGAGAAAGAGGAGGTATGCCATGGTTTCAATTTCGACCTGGTCGAAACGAGCGTCTGCAGCGGCCACCGTCGTCGCGCTCGCAGTCATCTTCACCGTGGTTGTGGTGCCATCTGCCGCTGCTCCCAAAGCCACTGCTTCGGCGGCGCCTCCCTGCAAGACCTCTGGCCTGGATATCTGGTTCGAAAACGAAATCGGCGGCGGCACCGCCGGCAGCGTCTTCTACCGGTTCCAGTTCACCAACCTCTCAGGCCACACCTGCACGCTCAAGGGTTATCCCAAGGTCCTGGCGGTGAACTTGAAAGGGCAGCAGATCGGTAGTCCGGCCTCGCACGAAACCACGGTCAAACCGCACCTGGTGAAACTCGCCCCGGAAAAAAGTGCTCCCGCCGTGATCCGGATCGTCGATGCGGAAAACTTTCCGCCGTCCGCCTGCCATCCCGTCACCGCGGCCGGGTTCCGCGTCTCCCCACCGCAGAACACCGCCTCGCGGCTCGTCCCCTTCCCCTTCCGGGCCTGCTCGAAGGTCGGCAACGGCAATCTCTCGGTAAGGGTGGTGGGATCCAAATAGACGCTGCGGGCCACAATGCGGAGAAGGAGCCTTTGAACGCGCCGTCAGCAGGGGTCTTCATCAACTATCGGCGCTCGGAAGCAGCCGGCTGGGCGCGCGCTCTCTACGAGAAGCTGGCGGCCAGGTTTGGCCGCGACAAGGTCTTCTTCGACCAGGAGAGCCTCCGGCCCGGCGAGAAATGGGCGGAAGGGATCCGCTCGGAAAGCGCCGGTTGCGGGGTGCTGATCGCGCTGATCGGCCCGCGGTGGACCGAGAGCTTGAACAAACGCCTTGAGAGGAGAGAGGGCGACTACGTCCGCTCGGAGATCGAGACGGCGCTGAAAGCGGAGGGACAGGAGGTGATCCCGACGCTGATCGAAGGGGCGAGGCTTCCAAGCGGGGACGACCTTGGCTACCTGCGCTCGCTGCAGCCACTACTGAAACACCAGCAGGCCGAGCTGAGCCCCTCCTCGAGCTGGGACGCCGACGTCGAGCGGCTGATCGAACGGCTGAAGCAACTGGGGGTTGTCGAGGCGACGGGATCGTCCCAACCGCCTCGGCCGGCGACCGAGCCATCCCCGGTGTCGCCGGCACCGGCGCCGGCAGAGCCGCCCGCGCCCGCGCCGCCCGCTGCCGCCTCGCCGTCCGTCGCCGTCGAGCGAGAAGACGGAGGCGAAGACGACGAAGTCCCCAAGGCCGACCCGCCGAGCCGGGCGCACTACGACGAACTCGCCGAGCTGATGCTCGACGAAGCGTTCAGGGTCGTCCCGTTCCTCGGCCCCGAGGTGAACTCGTGCGACCGCGCCGAACCGTGGGGAGGCGACATCGCCGACTACCTTCCCGACTCCGACGAGCTGGCTCGCTATCTGGCGCAGAAAATCCGGACCGGCAACATCGGGGCGAAAGAAGCGGCTCTGGGTCTCGCGCTCGCCTCCCAGAGCCTCTCGATCAAAAAGGGAGCCGACAGTCTCTACGGGGCCCTGGAAGACGCGCTCAAAGAAGAAGTCCTGCCGCCGCGCCGCTTGCCCGGATCGGTCCACTGCTTCCTGGCGAAGTTGCCAAAGACACTGCGCTCTCTGGGGGCGGCCGAGAGCTGCCAGCTGATCGTCACCGCCAACTACGACAATGCTCTCGAGCGGGCCTTCGACGAAGCCGAAGAGGCCTACGACCTCGCTGTCTACATGCCGAGCAAAGGGACGTTCCTCCACGTGCCCTTCGACGGCGAGCCGAAGGAGGTGGAAGACGCCAGCAGCGACGACAGCTTTCCGATTGTCATCCCGCGCGGGCGACTCAAACGGACGGTGATCATGAAGGTCCACGGCGCCATCGACCAGCCCCAGGGCCTGATGGACTCGCAGGGCTGCGTGATCACCGAGGACGATTACATCGGCTACATGAGTAAAGGCGGGATCGAGTCGATCGTGCCCACCCAGCTGCTCGCCAAGCTGCGCCGAAGCCGTTTCCTCTTCCTCGGCCACGAGATGCACGACTGGAGCCTGCGCGTTTTCCTGCTGCGTGTCCTCGGCGAAGCCGGGCTGTCCAAATATCCGTCGTGGGCCCTCCAGCGCGATGCGAGCGACCTCGATGAGCGCTTCTGGCAGAAGCTCGGGACCGTCGAGCTGTTCGCCGCCCGCCTCGACGAGTACGTGAAAGATCTCGGCGAGGGCCTGGTCCGCGGGGCCTCCGCCCGCCAACCGCAGTCGTGAGCTCGGTCAAGACGAAAGCCCCGCCCTCGACGCCGGCTCTGGAGGAGCCCTACGTCGGTCTCGCCTACTTCACGGAGGAGTACGCCGATCGCTTCTTCGGCCGCGGGCGCGAGTCGACGGTGATCATCAGCAACCTCTGCGCGGCGCGTCTGACCCTGCTCTACGCCGAGAGCGGAGTTGGCAAGAGCTCGGTGCTGCGGGCGGGAGTCGTCGCCCACCTGCGTGAGTCTGCCGCCGAGGAGCTCCGCGCCGGGAGCGGTGCCCAGCTGGTGCCGGTCATCTTCAGCTCGTGGAGCGAGCGGCCCGTGGCGGAACTGGTCGCGGCGATCGGCGAGGCAATCCGGCCCTACCTCGGTGAGCAGAAAGCGCCGGAGCTGCCCGAAGCGGATCTCGTCGGCGCGCTCGAGGCTGCCAGCGAGGCCCTCGATGGGACCCTCCTGGTCATCCTCGACCAGTTCGAGGAGTACTTCCTATATCCCGACGAGGCGTCCGAGCAGGACCAGATTGCCGCCCAGATCGCCCGCTGCGTCAAGGATCCTCAACTGCGGGCGAACTTCCTGATCTCGATCCGCGAGGATTCCTACGCCCGGCTGGGGGACCTTTTCCGCGGCAAGGTGAAGGATGTCTACGGCAACTTCCTGCACCTCGATTTCCTCGATCGCGACGGCGCGCGGGACGCGATCGAAAAACCAATAGAGCGGGTGAACGAGCTGCAGCCGGAGGCCGAGCCGTTCACCGTCGAGCCGGCCCTTGTCGACGCGGTTCTGGATCAGGTGGGGCGCGACGACGGAGACGACCGAGTCGAGACCACCTTCCTGCAGCTGGTGATGCGGCGGCTGTGGGAGGAGGAGACCGCGGCGGGGTCCCACGTTCTGCGACTGCAGACGCTGGAGAGGCTGGGCGGCACGCAGGCGATCATCGGCAGCCACCTCGACCGGGCGATGGAGGGAAGCGCCGACGGTAGCGCCGGCCTCACCAGCGATCAGCGTGGGATCGCGGCCACCATCTTCCGCTTTCTCGTCACCCGCGGCGGCACCAAGATCGCGCTCACGGCCGCTGACCTGGCGGAGCTCTCCGGCCTCTCCACGGCGGAAATCGAACCGGTGCTGCGGCACCTCTCCTCCCCCCAACTGCACATCCTGCGCCCGGTCGTCTTCCAGGAGGAGGGCAGCGAACCGCGCTTCGAGATCTTCCACGACGCGCTTGCCGAGCCGATCCGGAAATGGCGGGCCAAGGTCGAGGGGGAAAAGCTGGAGGAGGCACAGCGGGCGGCCGCCGCGGCGAAGGAGCAAGCGGAGCAGGAGCGCCGGAACAAGCGCATCGCGCAGGTGCTGCTGGCGCTGGCGGTCGTCGCTCTGTTCGTCGGGGCCGCCGTCTTCGCCATCAGCCAGAAGAACCTGGCGGACCAGCGGGAAGCCGATAACCAGTCGGTGCGGGCGGCCGAGCGCATCGGCGAACTGGCCAGCCGCTCCAACTTCAACCCCGCGGCCGCAGCGCTCGCCAGCGTCGAGGCCTACCAGCTCTCCCCGACCTCCGAGGCCCGCGACGAGGCTCTCGGGCAACTGCAGGTCAACCCTGCACTGCCGACGCTCGTCTCCGGCCACACCCGCGGCGTTGACGGCGTCGCCTACTGGCCCGGCTCGAGCAATTTCGCCACTTGTGGCGCCGATGGAACCATGCGGCTCTGGAACTCGGGCGGCGATCCGCTCCACTCGCCGCTGGTGACCTCCTCCCACTCCTGCGGCAGGATCGCCGTCAGCGCGCCGACCGCCGATGGGACCCGTTTCGTCGCCACCAGCTACAGATCGGGGACTTTCCAGTTCTGGGTGGTGACCGCTGACGGGGAAGTTCAGTCCCAGTGGCGCGAATCCCCGCTGGGGTTCGGTCCAATCTGGGGGCTTGCCTTCAACCCCCGGCAGCCAAACATGCTCGCTGTGGGGGGGGACGGTGGACGGCTGGAGCTGTTTGACCTGAAGGGTCCAGAACGTCCGAGCAGCTTCGGTGTCAAGAGCATCCCCGGCGCGGTCAATGAGCTCGCCTTTGCGGCTGACGGTCGCAGCCTCTTCGCAGCCACCAACAAGGTGACCGAGCAGATCGGTATCTCGGCAAGGGGTTTCTCGCCCTCGCCTCCCCTCTGGACCGGGAGCGGTGCGTTTGCGGTGGCGACGGCTCCAAACGGCGCCTTCGCCCTCGCGGCGGGCGGCGGAATCAGCTTGTGGAACGCCGCTCACAAGCGCGCGTTCCAGGTGCACGTCACTGGCACGGTGAACGCGCTGGCCTTTGCCCGCCAGGGGTCGGTGCTGGTATCAGGAGGCACCAACTGGAACGTGACCACCTGGGATGTGGCAACGGGTCGTCCGTTTGGTCCTCCGCGGGCGACGAATCGAGCCATCATCAACGACCTCGACGTCAGCCCGGACGGCAACACGATAGCGGCCGCCAGCAGAGACCGGCTGGTGAGGCTCTGGCCCTTGGAACCGCCACAGCCTCTCGCCACTACGCTCGGGGGCTTGAGCCCGGGAGAAAGCGGCTCCCGGGTCCCCGAATTCATCGACCTCGCTTGGGGTGGGGGCGACCGGGTTGCGGCCGCCGGTCCGTCGGGCACCACGATGTGGGCACTACGGGAATCCGCCGGTTCGGTGCCGCAGCCGCTGGGGCATCCGATCAAAGGAAGCAGCTTCGCGGCCGCCTACAACGGCAACATCCTCGTCACCGGAAAAGGGAACTCCTTTGTCGTCGAGGGCACCGGAGCCGCGTGCCGGGGGAAGGGCAGTGAACCGTGCCTGCTGAAGGCGCTGCAGCGGCCCATCTCGGAAGAACCCATCTACGGCTTGGCGCTGAGGCGGCAGGACGGGCGGCTGCTGCTCGCCTCGGCGGACTACCGAGAAGGCAAAGGCGTCCTCGACCTCTGGGATCTCAGCGAAGTGGAAGAGGGGAAGATCTCCCATCT
>JBQCCT010000341.1:0-13656 GCA_051961955.1 Solirubrobacterales bacterium | reverse complement strand
TTCGACCCTGCGGTGATCTCCTACGACGAGCTGCTGCGCACGTTCTGGGAGAGCCACGACCCCACCCAGGGCATGCGCCAGGGCAACGACGTCGGAAGCCAGTACCGCTCGGCCATCTACACCTTCTCGGATGCACAGGCGAAGGCTGCCGAGGCCTCACGTGCCGCCTACGCCGAGCGCCTGGGAGCGGCCGGCTACCCGGAGATCACCACCGAGATCGCGCCTGCCGGCCCGTTCTACTACGCCGAGGACTACCACCAGCAGTACCTGCACAAGGTGCCGAACGGCTACTGCGGCCTCAAAGGCACCGGCGTCTCCTGCGCCATTCCCGCCGCCGCCGCGTAGCCGCGGGGATGCTGCGGGGGCGGGCCGAATAGCATCCCGGCCTTCGTGGCACCGTCTTTCGGCTCCTACATAGTCGGCTGCCTCGCCGTGATCGGCATCGTCGCGGCGGTCGGCCTCGGCGGCTACTGGCTGCGGCGCTGGATCGTGCCCGAATTCAGCGGCGCCCTGGCGCGGCTGGCTGAGGGGACGATCGCGGTCGCCTTGCTGGTCGTCTCGCTCGAGATCCTCGGAACGCTCAGCCTCCTGCGGCTGGGCTGGACGATCGTCGGCTGTATCGGCGTCGGGCTCGGCGCCGCGGCGCTCGGGCGCAGCAAAGCCGGCGGCCACGGCCGCGAGGTGGCAGCGCCCCAGGTGGAGAACGTCGCCCTGCTGATCGCTCTTGGCGTTGCCTCGTTCACCGTCGCCGAGTGGACCTTCCCGGCCCAGCAGAGCCTCGATTTCGGAATGTTCGGCGGCGACACCACCTGGTACCACATGCCTTTTGCGGCGGCGATGGCGCAGACGCACTCGACCCTGCACCTCCATTTCACCGACCCGTTGCGCCTTGCCGCCTGGTTCTACCCGCAGAGCAGCGAACTGGTGCACGCGGCCGGAATCGTCCTCTTCAAGAGCGATTGGCTCTCGCCGCTGATCAACCTTTTCTGGATCGCGATTGCGCTGCTGGCGGCGTTCTGTGTCGGCCGGCCCTACAAGGTCGGCCCGGCGACGCTGGTCGCGGCGGCGATCGTCCTCGACTCCGGCGTGATGATCGAAACCCAGCCGGGGGAGGGGCGCAACGACATCATGGGGCTCGCCTTCCTGCTCGCCTTCGCCGCGTTCCTGATCAACGGCCACCAGCGGCGAGCGCCGACGACCGGCGCCGTGCAGGACACGCCCGAGACCGGGGCGGCGCTGCTCGACAAGGGGCCGCTGGTGATGGCCGGGATCGCCGCCGGTCTCGCCGCCTCGGTCAAGACCACCTTCCTTGTCCCGGTGGTGGCGATCACGATCGGGGTGATCCTCTTCAGCGGCAGGGGGCGGCGTTGGACGACCGCCTGGGTGATGGGTCTGCCGCTGCTGGTTGTGGGCGGCTATTGGTACCTGCGGGCTGCGATCAAGACCGGCGGCAACCCGATCCCGATCACCAAGTTCGGGCCTCTCAACCTCCCCACCCCGGACCAGATGCCGCTCGACCCGCGGCCACGCTTCGCCGTCGCCCACTACCTCTTCGAACCGACCATCTACCGGCGCTGGTTCTTCCCCGAGCTCGAGAACGCCTTCGGGCCGCTCTGGCCGCTGATCTTGATTGTCGCCGTCTGCGCCGCCGTCTACATCGCCTGGCGTTCGCGCAACAAGATCCTGCGGGTGATCGCGGTCGCCTCACTGCTGACTGCAGTTGTCTACCTCTTCACGCCGCTGACCGCAGCCGGGCAGGAGGGCTCGCCGACCGGCTTCTTCACCAACACGCGTTACTTGACGCCGGGCTTGGTCTTGGCGATGGCGATGCTGCCGCTCGCGCGGCCGCTGCGGGCGCCCGACCGCCGCGCCTGGCTGACGCTGCTCTTCCTGACGGCGGTCTATGCGATCACGGTGCTGACGACGCCGCGCTGGTTCACCACCTACACCGTTGGCACGATCGTCCTCACGCTGGCCCTGGTCTGGGCGCCGGCGGGGCTGTCGTTGGCGCGGACGCGGCTGGGCACGAGTCGGGTGGTGATCGTGGGGGTGGCGGCCGCAGTGGTGTTACTGGCAGTCGTGCTCGGCCGGGCGCAACAGGTTCAGTACGCCGACCAGCACTACGTCAACCCGCTGCCGTTCCTCGGCGAAGGTGGACCGCGGCAGGCCTACACCTTCGCCCAGAAGCAGCACGACAAGCGGATCGGGATCATCGGCTCCAGCGAGATCATCTTCGGCCAGTACGGGTTCTACGGCAACGATGCCAGCAACACGGTCGAATTCATCGGCGTGCATGGGCCTCACGGCTCCAACCGCTTGCCGACCACCTGTCCCACCTTGCGTCGTCTGATCAACGAGGGCAACTTCGACTACGTGATCATGAGCCAGTACACGCAGGACACCGGCCCGTACAACACCGGCGTTGAAAACCCGTACCAGTTCCCGATCTTCGCCTGGGTGAAGAACGACCCGGCGATGAAGCTGATCATCGAAGAGTCGGAAATCACGCCGGAGCCCGATTACGTGTTCAAGGTGGTGGGGAAGCTGAACCCGGCCGAATGCAAGCCGGAAAAACGGCCCGAAGGTCAAGGCGAATCGGTCGAAGAAGGCTAGGCGTGTCGAGTTTGTCGCCTATAGGGAGACAAACTCGACATTAGGAGAGTTGGGCGCGGCCGGTGGCGAGCGCGTGCTCGCGGATCAGCTCGGCCGAGCGCTCGGGCTGCTCCCACCAGAACATGTGGCCGACGTTCGCGAGCGCCTCGAGGCGGGCGTCGGGCAGCAGCGAGGCGATCAGCTCCCCGTTGGGAAAGGGGATGACGCCGTCGACGGTGCCGTGGATGACGAGGGTGGGGGTCGCGATCTGGTCGAGCCGGCCGCTGGTGTCGTGGCCGAAGATCGCTTGCGCCTGCAGTTCGATCGTCCGCCGCGCCGCCGGCACCCGCGTCGCCATCTCGTGGAAGGCGGCGTAGCGATCCTCATCGGCGCGGAAGCCGGGGGAGAGGTTGACTTCGTAGCTGGCTCGGATCGCCGTGTCGCGATCGCCGGAGGCCATCCCCTCCATCAGCTTGCGCGCGTTCTCCTCCGGCATCAGCTGCGAGCCGGGGCCGCCACAGTAGGTGCAGCCGAGGGTCAGCGAGCGCAGCCGCTCGGGGTGGGCGAGGGCCAGCTCCTGGGCGATCATCCCGCCCATCGAGATCCCGACCACGTGTGCGCTCTCGATCCCCAGTGCCGCCATCAGCCCCGCGGTGTCCGCGGCCATCTCGGCGATCGTGAACGGCCCGTCGATCGGCGCCGAGAGACCGATCCCCCGGTTGTCGAAGGCAACCACGTCGAACTCCCCCTCCAGCAGGTCCCGAAAAGTCTCCCCCCAGGAGACATGCGTCCCGCTCATCCCCTGGATCAGCAGCAGCGGCTCGCCGCTCCCACCACGCTCGTAATGAAGCTCGACCCCTCCGACCCCGATGCTCGGCATCCGCCGATCCTACGCAACCCGCCCGCCCGGGGCCTAAGCTTGCCCCGAGCCCCCGTAGCTCAGCCCGGATAGAGCATCGGACTTCTAATCCGACGGTCGCTGGTTCGAATCCAGCCGGGGGCGCTGAACCGGTATCGGACAAGGAAGAAGAAGGAGTCCCCTACCCGCTTTTGTCGGCCTCCTGGTCCGGCTGCACTGAATCCGCAGAAACGAGAAAAGTGTTTTGAACAGTGTCCGCCTCGGGGTGTTCGAGCTCGAGGAGAACCTCGTACTCTCCCGCACTGCGCAATACCAGGGTTAGGTGGGCGTCCTCGGATTGATGAGGTGGCAGATGCCCGATCCGCCAGCTAAATTCTCGCGCCTCGGCTTCCCCGGCCGGACTTCGCAATGAAGTCGACTCCGCGACACGCAAATCCGGTCGTCCCCGCGTGTCTCCTCGCGGCCCGGATTCGAGCGGTACGACACCTGCCGGCACTAGACATCGCACTAGAACCTGTTCGGCGACTTTGTCGCCAATGTTCTGGAAGCGTGCCCTGACGACGACCGGCTTGATGCCCGAAATTCGCCCGCCCATCCCCGGCTGGATCCCCATCTCGCGTAGAAGCCCGACCGTCAGTTGACCCGGATCCAATCGCCCAAGCCAATTTAATGTGGGCGCGGAGAGGATCGGCCGTCGCTGGCGCTCTCGTTCTAATTCTGAGCGCGTGGTGCGCTCTATCTCGAGCTGCTCCTCAAGATGCTTAACCATCTGCCGCGAGAGGCTTGCCTCTTCAGCAGCGGCCGTTGCGGTCTGTTCTGCTGCGGTAGCGCTTCGGCTTGAATCACTTGCGCTTCGCCATGCGAAAGCTGCCGCTATGGCTGCAAGCAGGAGTGATACGACGGCCCCAATTGCCTCTGCGTAGTCGAGCCAATCCCTCGCGATTTCAATGGCGGCCATAGGCTCTCTCTGAAGCGACCCAGGGTTCTTTGACGCTAGCTCTGGGAGGGGAGAATTTGCGAAGCCCATGCTTCGACGCCTTGAACCAGCTGCTTGGCGTCCTCCCGGTCGAGAGGCTCAGCGTCTAGTAGGTCGTCGTATCGAAGGGGTACGGCGTAGATGGTCAACTCATCGAGTCGATTGGAGTTCTCCGGAAGTTCGACTCCCTCGTTTTGGAGGATCTGAAGGAGGCGTCCCAGGTCGTGTATCCGGGCTTGGCGAATGCCATGAAGTGCCATCGCTGCCTTGAGCCACTTCTCAACTGCCTGCTGGGCGTGGAAGCCAATAATCCTGTCGGATATCTCGGGATTCGCTGCGAATTCCCGGGCGGCAGTTGCGTCCTCCTCGGCCTTGCGAGCCAGCAGAGCGGAGAGATCTGCGTTGTCACCCTTCGGCAAGGACTCGACCAGTCTGCAGGGCCTCGCTGACCATGGTTCCCGGAATAGCCCCTAGCTCATTGGCCTGTTTTGCGCTGACGACGATGACGTCAAGCGCGACCTCCAGGTCCCGGAGCTCGCGGCGCAAGCGAGCGGACTCGGCTCGGGGAGCGGAGACCTCGGGCTCGATGACGAGCAAATCGAGATCGCTCGACCGATCAGCCTCTCCACGGGCATAGGAGCCAAAGAGGATCACGCGAGCGTCCTCCGTCGCGGCGGCCAGTCTTCGGCCAGCCTCAGCGATCAAGTTCTCATTCGTCACGGCATCAAGGTAACCCAAAGCATCGACGGAGCGGGCGGAGGGAAAGCATTGGAAAAATTGGTCCCGAAATTGGTCCCCAACTCCAGCGAACTCAGTCGAACTCCCTGGACAGGATTGGCTCTATCGGACTAGATTCGTCCTGCTGAACGGCTTCCGGCTGAACTTCTAATCCGACGGTCGCTGGTTCGAATCCAGCCGGGGGCGTTTTTCGGTCGTTCTGACACCCAGGGCTTTTGGAAGCCGATCGTCAGTCGTCCCGTCCTTTTTGAGGGGATAGCACGACATCACAGGTCCGATGCGCTTCCTACATTGAACCCGTGACCGCCACTTGGGCCACCGTCATTACTGCAGGATTAGCCCTTGCGGCTGCAGCAGCATCCTGGGCCTCCGTATTCCAGAGCCGCAAGCAGATTCGGGCAAGCCTAGAACCCGATATCCAAACCATCATTGAAGGGGGTCAAGGGAATAGCCACATTGGCTTGATGATTCGAAACACCGGGGGCGGCACCGCGAAGCGCCTTCTATTTGTGGCCACCATTGGCGAAGACGGCAAATCAATCGGTCGCATGGGAGTCGGATTTCTACCGCCAAATTATGGGATTCGTATCGTCTTCGCATATTCCGGAGCGGAGCTTGACGACGGCGACGTAGCCGTCGTGGTCGTGTCCTCCGACACCCGCGAGTTTGCCCATGCGTGGAGTCATCTTTCGGGGCACAAGGTTTTCCGCACCCGCTTTCGTCGTCGCCACCGCGAGATCTCCGCTAAGGAAGCCTTTGGACACTTCTTTCCGAAGATCGACCTGGCAACGCGTGACACTGTCGGATTTAGCTGGCGGGTCGTTACGCCCGACTGGATGTATCGGGATGATGCTCAACCGTCTGAACCCGGCGCGCTCCTATCAGAGCAGAAGTCGAGCAGGAGCCAATGAGGTGTCAGCTCTCATGAGTGCCGGGCTAGACGCCGCCTTGGCCTAGCGAGGATTCTTCGGATCAGGAACCCCGAGCTGCTTGCAGATCGCCCGCACCAGACCGGGTCCGATCTCTTTGTGTCTAGGCACCGCCGATACTTGGTCTTGGGGGCCGCGCCACTTTGCGTGCTTCGAGCCCCCGATCTCTCGGCAGCCGTGGGAGATGAGATGGCGTTCGAAGTCGCGGCGCTTCACGCCGCGGCAGTAAACCGCAGGTGCTCCCGGTTTGCCTCGGCGGCTTCGCCGGCTAGCTCCTCGTCGGGAGTTAAGACGGTTTGCAACGCGTCGAGCACGTTCTCTCGGGCCTCCTCGCGACTCCGGCCTTGGCTGACGGCGCCAGGGACCTCGAGGACGCGCGCGACGATCCAGCCCGCCTCGTCCGGGTTATCGAAAGCAATCGTGAAGTCGACGGATGCAGTCATCGCCTCTAGAACGGTAGCGCGCCGTCAGGGCGCTGGTCTCCAGGGCCGAAAACTTGGTCCCGAAATTGGTCCCCAACTCCAGCGAACTCAACCGAACTCCTTGGACAGAATCGAACTCCCTGGAGCAGATTCGCTCCCTCAGACACCTCTCGGCTGAACTTCTAATCCGACGGTCGCTGGTTCGAATCCAGCCGGGGGCGTCGCAAGCCGCTCAGGCAAGAGAAAGGTCCGGAAGGCGCTTTGATCGAGTTTGTGATTTGGTCCCGATTTCCTAGAAATTCGGGGGCCGTTCGCCGAGACCGCGACTAGAAACCAGGTCTTGCTTGAGCTAAGGCGTTTAGTAGCCGATCAGCAGAAGGCCCTCGAAGGGAAGTTCCAGACGCGGGCTGCCGTAGATGGCCTCGACGACCGAGTAGGTCTTCGCATAGGTCGGTTCTTTGGTCGTCTTTTTCTTGCCATATCGGTACTCGACCGGCACGGCCAGAGCCAGGAACTCGGCGTCGAGCATCAGTGAAGCCTGGATGAGGTCCCGGTAGATAGCGTTTCCCGCCGTCGCCCGACCAGCCTCAATCTCTAAAGCGATCCCGTGTTCGCCCTGGAAAGCGTCAATGAAGTACGTCCGACGAAACGATCCTTGGTCGCCGAAGAGGACCGGGCGGGGAAGTTTTCCATCCGCCGTCTCTCCCGACTCGACTTCGAAGTCCATCTTGCTCTTGAGGTCATTGGCCAGTGCCGCGAGAACGTCGTCGCTCTCCAGCGGTTTCTCGTGGACCACCGTCGAATCGATTGCTCCTTGATTATCAGCGAAAACACCTAACAGTGACGAGGTCCAGGTCGGTGGCTTCGCGTAGGCGGGGAAGTAGCGCCAGTCCGGGTAGCTCGACATCTGGCGGCGGGACTACCCGGCCCGCGCGTCTTTTGGGACCGCTCTTAGCTCGTCTTCATCGAATACGTCGGTGTAGGGCGGCCAGTCTCGTGCTGCGGCATTTGGACCCGGTATCGCCGCACCGTTTCGCCCTCGCCGGTGAGGCCGCTGACGCTTCTCGATGCAACTTCTTGCAGGACAACGCCGGGCCGCTCGACCCCGCCCCGCACAACGATCACCTGCGCACCTTTCGCGATTGCCATCTAGCTATCCATCGGGAGACGGCCAGAGCCCTTACATGCTCTGCAACGGCCGGTCCCCTTGCACTCGAAGCACTGGCCGTCATCCTGCTGATCCACGTTCGACCCGCCGCGACCCGCGCACAGTTCGCACTTTCCGGTCCCGCTGCAAGCCGAGCATCTAACCGTTGGCGGTTCGGCGCTCATAGGTCGAGATTATCCTGGGCTAAGCACTGAATCAAACCGGCACGCCCGTGGCGGCGCCCCTACGGCGTCCAGTTTCGCCCGATCCCGAACCAAAGCGGCATCGGTAGGGAGGCGACCGACAACATCGTCGGACGAGCAGGTGTTTACGAGGAGTTGGCCAAGGGACCCGTACACGCGCAGACGGTGTTGGCCGGGTTCCGGCGGGGCTGGCTCGGTCCTGATCGGCCGATACCATTTAGGCAGGGCCAAAGCGACCAGGCTCACCAAATCCGAGGTCGAAAGGCGCCGTGCCGCAGCGGAGCGGATGCGGGGCCTTTTTGCTGACGTCGCACCAGATCGCAGCTTGGTCGATGAGTTGATCGCTGACCGCCGGGCGGAAGCAGCGGCCGAAAGTGGCGAGTCGGCGGTCCGCCGACGTCCCAGTGGCTGAAAGCAGTCCGGCGTCGGTCCTTGACGCCTCGGCATCGATGGCGGTCCTCCATGCGGAGGACGGTGCGTCGGTGGTCATCGAGGCGATTGGAGAAGGGGCCGCTTTGAGCGTTGTCAACTGGGCTGAGGTCTTATCCAAGCTCGCCGAGGCCGGAAAAGATCCGGAGGTCGCCGCTGCGGAGCTGCGGCGGGCCGAAGGGTCGCGTCGAGCCTTGTCGATCGAGCCGCTGACGGCGGCTGATTGCGTGGCGGTTGCTCGACTTCGTCCACTCACGAGGCGCCAAGGGCTTTCGCTGGCAGATCGGGCGTGTCTAGCTCTGGCGGAGCGCCTGAGCGTTGTTCCCGGTATCGACGACCCTTTCAATTCCAGTGAGAAATTATCGAGTACTCATCCTATTCTGTGCGCCGTGAGGCATCTTGCTCCGCTCATCTTGGTGGTTGCCCTGGTCGTTCTAGCCGGCTGCAACTCCTCTTCGGGGAGTTCTAGTTCTGCGAGCGGCGCCGCTACGAGGGGAGGATCACTGACCAAGGCTGAGTTCATCGCCAAGGCCGATGCGATTTGCGAAGCCACGAAAGCGAAACAGGAACCTCTGCGGAAGGAAGTTGAAGAAGCGGCTCGGAAGGCGAGGGGGGAGGAACAGGGCGGTGGGGGAATTACGGATGGCACTCGCAGGGAGTTGGCGCAGGCGCTGGGGCGGATCGTTGCGATGAGCGAAGCCAGCCAGTCGCGGATTCAGGCCCTCGGGGTTCCGAAGGAAGACGCGGGTCAGCTCGAAGCGATCTTCCAGTTGGTCGAATCGTCATTCGAATCGAGCCTGGCCTACGGCGAGGCGCTGGAACTCCGCGAAGACGCCAGGGCTCAGGCGGTCGCCGAAGAGGCCAACACGGAAACGCACGAAACGGCGGTCATGGCCAAGCAGTACGGCTTTAAGGTTTGCGGCGCGCAGCCCTAGGACCAAAAGTGATCGCGCTAGTCGTGCAGCGCTGGCGCGTAGGAGATGCCGACGATCAGCGAATCGACGGACTGCAGGCGCGCGACCGTTTGACCCCATGGCTCTTTGCGGGCTCCGTGGAGCAGTTCGAAGCCCTGGTCCTGCAGTTCCGCGGCGGCGCCCGCGACAGCGTCGGCGTCGGCGACCTCGAACTCGATCGACATCTGTGGGACCGGGCGATCGGCGGGCCACTCGGGCGATCCGAAGCAGGCCTGGGCCGCCTGTGAGAGCGGCCAGACCGCGAAGTGCTTGGCGCCCCCGATCTCCTCGCTGTGGAAATACTCGCTGCCCTCCTCGGCCTGCAGCGGCAGGCCGAGAGCATCGACGTAGAGCCTACGGCTCTCAGCCGGGTCGGCGGCGATCACGGCCACGCTGGCGATGAACTCGACATCCATTGAGCACTCCTCTCATTTGGCCCGTATTCGTTGGTCTCCAGAACATACGCTGGGGCTGTGCAGCGCCGTGTTTCGATTCCTGGCCTAGGGGCCGAGCCACCTTCAGCGAGGTGGGGTCTCCTTGCCACCGTCGGGGTGGTGGCGGGGGCGACGTTGCTGGTCTACCCGCTCAAGTCGGTGGCGCCGGCAGTGTCGCTGGGGGTCGTCTACATCCCCGGGGTTCTCTTCGTGTCGAGCCTGTGGGGATGGCGGCTGGGACTGCTGACGGCGGTCGTCAGCGCGCTGGCCTTCAACTGGTTCCACATCCCGCCGACGGGACGCTTCGATGTCGCCGCCAATCGAGATGCGGTGGCGCTGGTCACCTTCGTCATCGTCGCCGTCGCCAGCAGCTCGCTGGCCGAGGCGGCGCGGGCGCGGGCGGCGGAGGCGGAGCGGCGGCGGGAGGAAGCCGACCGGGTGCTGGCGGAACTGCGGGAGCTGGCGGCGGAGCGTGACCGGATGGAAGCGGAGGCGATCGAGGCCGGCGCCCTGCGCCGCAGCGACGAGCTGAAGACGTCGCTGCTGCGCTCGGTCTCCCACGACCTGCGGACGCCGCTGACCTCGATCATCGCCGCCGGCACGGCGCTCGACTCGCCGACCCTGACCGAGCAGGAGCGCCACGAGCTGAGCGTGGCGGTGGTCGAGGAAGGCCAGCGGCTCTCGCGCCTGGTCGAGAACCTGCTCGACGTCTCCCGCCTCGAGTCGGGCTCGGCCGAGCCGCGGCGCGAGCCGGTCGACCTGGCGGGCGTGATCGAGGCGGCGCGGGAGTCGCTCGGCGACGAAGGCGCCGCGGTCAGAGTCAGCGTCGACGCCGAGGCGCCGGAGCTGGTCGCCGACCCGGTCCAGCTCGAGCGCGCCTTCGCCAACCTGCTCGCCAACGGCGTCCGCCACGGGGCCGGGCGGCCGGTCCTCGTCCGCTCCCGCGAGACCGGGGGCCGCCTCGTCGTCCGCGTCGTCGACCAGGGCCCCGGCGTTCCCGAGCGGGAGCGGCAGCGGATCTTCGAGCCGTTCTACCGCGGCGAGGACAGCCAGGGCGCCGGCCTAGGCCTGGCGATCGCCAAGGGCTTCGTCGAGGCCAACGGCGGCGAGATCGAGGTCGAGGCGGTGCCGGGGCAGGGCAGCACCTTCGTCGTCACCTTCCCCCTGAGCAAGGGCGGAGTGTGAGCGAGCAGCGGCGCATCCTCGTCTGCGACGACGAGCCGCAGATCGTGCGGGCGCTGCGGGTCATCCTCCGCGACGCCGGCTTCGAGGCGGTGCCGGCGAGCTCGGGGGAGGAGGCGCTCGACCTCGCCGCCGTCCACCCGCCGCAGGCGGCGATCCTCGACCTGATGCTGCCCGACCTCGACGGGGTGGAGGTGACGCGGCGGATCCGCGAGTGGAGCGAGATGCCGATCGTCGTCCTCTCCGCGGTCGGCGAGGAGGACCGCAAGGTGGAGGCGCTGGCGGCCGGCGCCGACGACTACGTGACCAAGCCGTTCGGACCGCGCGAGCTGGTGGCGCGGCTGGAGGCGGCGTTGCGCCGGGCCTGGCCGGAGGCGGAGGAGCCGGCGATCGCGGTCGAAGGGCTGGAGGTCGACCTCGCCGCCCGGGTCGTGCGGCGCGACGGTGAGGAAGTCCACCTGACCCCGACCGAGTTCGAGCTGCTGCGGGTGCTGGTCCGCAACCGCGGCCGCCTGTTGACCCACCGCACCCTGCTGGTCGAGGTCTGGGGGGTCGAGTACGAAGACGACCTGCAGGTGCTGCGCGCCCACATCGCCAACCTGCGGCGCAAGATCGAGCCGGGTGGCGAGCACGTCCTGATCCGCACCGACCCAGGGGTGGGATACAGGTTCGCCGCCTAATCCCGTGGTTCCCTAGTCGCCTCAGGAACGACAAAGGAACCACGCCTTCACGAAATCTGTATACGGCGGCGCACTTTCTTCATGCGGCCTTGACGGTCCCCGGAGCACCATCGGGGAGATCTCGTCATGGCGCAACTGAAGGTTCGTGGACTGCGGAAAACCGTCGGCGTGCCGGGTCTCTTCGCGACCGCCTATGGCAACGTCGGCTCCTCGATCTACTACGCGCTCGGCCTGGTCGCCGCCCACGCGCTCGGGCTGACTCCGCTCGTCTTCCTCTTCGCCGGCGGCCTCTTCGCCCTCACCGCCAAGACCTACGCCGAGGGCGCGGCGATGTTCCCCGAGGCCGGCGGCTCCTCCTCCTTCGCCCGCCACGCCTTCAACGAGGTCGTCTCCTTCGTCGCCGGCTGGGGGCTCTCGCTCGACTACATCCTCACGATCGCGATCAGCGCCTTCTTCGTCCCCCATTACCTCGGGGCGTTCTTCCCGGCGCTGGGACGGGAGCCCGGGGACGTGATCGGTGGCGTCGCCGTGATCGGGCTGCTGGCGCTGGTCAACATCCGCGGCCTCGGCGAGTCGGCGAAGCTCAACATCGGCCTCGCCGTGCTGGACCTCTTCACCCAGCTGGCGCTGGTGGTGCTCGGCGCCGTGCTCGTCCTCAAGCCGGGGCTGCTGGTCAGCCAGGTGCACCTCGGCGTCGCGCCCAGCTTCACCCAGCTGATCTTCGCGGTCTCGATCTCGATGCTCGCCTACACCGGGATCGAGACCGTCTCCAACATGGCCGAGGAGGCTCGCGACCCCGGCGAGCAGGTGCCGAAAGCGGTCAACCTGGTGCTGATCGCCGTGCTCGGCCTCTACGCCGGGATCTCGGTGATCGCGCTCTCGGCGCTGCCGGTGACGCAGACCGCGCCCGGCCACTACGCGACCCCGCTCGGCACCACCTACGCCGACGACCCGGTGCTGGGGATCGTCTCCGCCCTCGGCCTCCACGGCGCCCTCGCCACGTTCGCCAAGTACTACGTCGGCGCCCTCGCGGCGACGATCCTGATCATCGCCACCAACGCCGGGATGATCGGCATCTCCCGGCTCTCCTGGAGCCTGGCCGAGCACCGGCAGCTGCCGGGCGCCTTCGCCAGGCTTCACCGCCGCTACCACACCCCCTGGTTCACGATCGTCTTCTTCTCGGCGCTGGCGGCGCTGCTGGTGCTGCCGGGCAACACCGAATTCCTCGGCAACCTCTACAGCTTCGGGGCGATGCTCTCGTTCACGATCGCCCACCTCTCGATCATTGCCCTGCGCCGCCGCCGGCCCGACGTCGAGCGCCCCTACCGGGCGCCCTGGAACGTGCGCTGGCGCGGCAGCGAGATCCCGCTGACCGCGGTGATCGGGGCGGTCGGGACCGGCGCCGCCTTCGTCTCGGTGACCGTGCTGCACCCCGAGGCGCGGATCATCGGCACCGCCTGGCTGGCAGCCGGCCTCGGGGGCTACCTGCTCTATCGCCGCCGGCTCGGGATCGACCCGCGCGAGGTGCAGCAGGTCCGCCGCCGCGAGCGCCCACTCGACTTCCTCGAGGTCTCCTACAAATCGGCATTGGTGCCGATCTTCGGGACCAGCGTCGATGCCGACGCGATGCACCGGGCGGCGGCCGTGGTCGACCCCGACGCGATCGTCGAGGCGCTCTACGTGCTGAAGATCCCGCAGGCCCACGAGCTTCCCGACCGCGACTTCGACGCCGAGGAATACGAAGGCCGGTGCGTGCTCGACATCGCCCGCCTGCAGGCGCGGGCACGCGGGCTGAAAGTGCGGACGAAGCTGATCCGCACCCGCAACCCCGGCCGGGCGATCGTCGAAGAGGCGCGCAAGCGCAACTCCGACCTGATCTACGTCAGCACCGAGCACGCCCCCAGCGACGAGCGGCTGCTGGGGCCGACCACCCGCTACCTGCTGGCGAAGCGGCCCTGCCGGGTGATCGTCGAGGGCGGCAACCAAGGCGCCGCAAAGTCATCACGTCCCCTGGCGACGGCGACGGCTCGTTGAGCGAGGCTTACGTGAGGAAGCCGATCAGCTCGACTCCTCGCGCAGGTTGCGCTCGAAGCGGCGGCCGATCTCGTCGAG
>JBQCCT010000340.1:0-3199 GCA_051961955.1 Solirubrobacterales bacterium | reverse complement strand
GATGTCGCAGGAAGAGCTCGGCGAGCTCGCCTCGCAGCACCGGACCGAGATCGGGATGCTCGAGCACGGCACCCGCCTCGCCCGCATCGACACGCTGATGAAGATCGCCGGCTCACTCGGGATCCCGCCCGCGGAGCTGCTCGAGGGAATCGACTGGAGCCCCGGACACAGCACCGAGGGCGGCTTCAGCATCAGCGAGCCGACGCTCGCCCACCGCCAGCGCGGCGACTGCTGAGCGGCACGAAGCTGCGCGAAGCGCGTTTACGCCGTCTTCGCGCCGGCCAGCTCGGCGTAGACCGCCGCCGTCTGCTCGGCCACGTCGCCCCAGTCGAAGCGGCGCAGGTGCTCATAGGCTTCGGCGACCAGCCGGCGGCCGAGCTCGTCGTCGACGAGGACGCGGATCGCCACCTCGGCCAGCGCTTCGGGGTCGTGGGCGCGGAAGCGCAGCCCCGCCTCCTCGTGCGGGACCACCTCGCGCAGGCCGCCGGTGTCGGCGACGATGCAGGGGCAGCCGGAGGCCATCGCCTCCAGCGCCACCAGCCCGAAAGGCTCGTAGATCGAGGGCACCACGGTGAGGTCGGCGATCCGGTAGAGCGAGTGCAGCACGTCGTCGCCGATCCAGCCGAGGAAGGTGCCGTGCTCCATCAGCCCCAGCTCCTGCGCCTGGCGCTTCAGTTCCGCCTCGTGGGTGCCGGAGCCTGCGACGAGGAAGCGCGTCCCCGGCGCCTCTTCCAGCACCCGCGGCATCGCCTCCAGCGCAAGCTGGAACCCCTTCTCGTAGACCAGCCGTCCGATCAGCAGCACCAGCTTCTCCTCCGGCGCCGCGAACTCGGAGCGCAGCCGCGCCAGCTCGGCCGCCGGCTGGGCGGGTAGGTCGTCGGGGTCGATCCCGTTCGGGATCACGCTGACCCGCTCCTCCTCGACGCCGAAGATGTCGGCGACCTGTTCGCGCATGTAGTGGGAGCAGGTGATGACCCGGTCGGAGCGGTTGGTGATCCAGCGCTCGACCCCGTGGATGTAGGTCTGCGGGTGCTTGTCGACCCAGCCCTGGTGGCGGCCGTACTCGGTGGCGTGGATCGTCGTGATCAGCGGCGCGTCGAAGCGCTTGGCGAGGTGGTCGCAGGCGTTGGCGACGAGCCAGTCGTGGCCGTGGACGAGGTCGTAGCTGTAGCGGTCGCCGAGCTCGACCCCGGCGGCGAGCATGTCGGAGTTCATCCGCTCGACCCAGGCGACGAACTCGCCGAGGTCGGTCGGGCGCTTCGGCTCGCGGATGCGGTGGATGATCACCCCGCCGCGGCGCTCCAGCGCCGGCGACTCCTCGCCGCCGCGGGTCAGGACGTGGACCTCGACATCGCGCTCGACCAGCGCCTCGGAGAGCTTGCGGACGTGGCGGGCGAGGCCGCCCTCGATCAGCGGCGGGTACTCCCAGGAGAGGATCAGGACGCGGGTCATGTCGCTTCGGGTGGCTGGTGCGCGGTGGCTAGGGCTCCAGGAGGGGAGCAAGACTGAGGTCCGGGGCGAGTGAACGCATACACGGCTCGATGGCGCGCTGGGAGTCTATGGCCTCCAACATCGCTCGTGAGTGATCGGTGGCCCGCTGGTAGGCGTAGTCGCCGGCCTGCCCACGCTGGTCGAGAAAGGCCCAGTCGCTCGCCTGGGCCGCCAGCAGCTCCCGCGCAGCCCGCTGCAGCGCCGCTTCCGGCGTGCCGTTCGAGGCCGCGCGCAGCAGCCGCAGCTCCAGCCGGCGAGCGCCGGTGGTGAGGTCGGCGACCGGCGGCGAGTCCCACGTCCGCAGGTCCTTTCCCTCGCCCCAGGTCGAGGCCAACAGCAGCCGCTCGACCGGCTCGTGCTCGGCCAGCGCCTGCGGCACGGTGACCATGCGGACGCCCGCCGCCTCCGCCCCTTCGATCACCGCCTGCAGCCAGATCGGCCCCTCCGACCACCAATGGCCGAGCAGCTCGGTGTCGATCGCGAAGACGAGCAGGCCGCTGCGGCCGCGGCTCTCGGCGTAGGCGCGCAGCCGCTGCGCTGCGGCAGCGAGGAACTCGGCGGCCTGGCGCCGCGCCGCCGCCGCTGCCGCGACCGGGTCGTAGGCGCCACCACCTACCCGCCAGATACGTATGCCCCGCAGCGATTTGCCGGCGAACTGGGCGTGCTCCGGGTCAGAGGGGTAGCCGTTAAGCGACCAGAGCCACGAGATCGCCTCCCAGTCGATCGGCAGCGCCACCGGCCCGGCCGCAGTCCGCACCGGTGCCAGCGCTTCGAGCGGCTCGCCGTGCTCGCTCTGGTCGACGCAGAACCAGCGCACGCCCTGCTCGGCCAGCTCCCACTCCAGCCCGGGCACGTACGCGCACTCCGGAAGCCACATCCCGCCGTCCCAGCCGAAGCGGCGGCGGTGGGAGCGGATGCCCGTCTCGAGCTGCAGCCGCACCCCCTGCCGCGTCGCCAGCAGCGGCAGCACAGCGTGGGTCGCGGCCGAGGTCGCGAGCGCGATCCGCCTCTCCCTCATCGCCCGCTGAAACGGTGCCAGCGGATCGCCGCCCGCCGCGTCGAGCAATTCCAGGGCGTGGCGGTAGCGCTCGCGCTCGCCTTCGCAGGCCGCCCGGCACTCCGCTGGCACCTGCGGCAGGTCGGCCTCGGCGGCGCCGATCCGCCATTCGACCAGGAACCGGCGCAGCCGCTCTGCCGTGCCGCGGTCCTCGAGCTGGTCGGCCAGCACCGGCGTCACCGTCATCGTCAGGTCGCGCGCCACCTCCAGCACCGGCAGGTAGGAGCGGATCACCGCGTCGAACAGCCACTCCTCGCCGAAGGGGTAGGTCCCGAACCCCTCCACGTAGGGCATGTGGCTGTGCAGGACGATCGCCAGGTCGCCGGAGGTGTCTGGGCCGGCGGCGTCCGGCTCATGCATGGCAGACGGCGAGGAAATCCAGTGCGGCGTCGAGGTTCTTGCTCTGCAAGCGGAAGTCCGAACTGGAGATCGCCGGGGTGAAGCGATCGTAGAAGGGCTTGGTCAGGCCGAGGCGCTTGTGGACGGAGTCCCAGCCGAGCTTGATCGCCAGCTCGTGGGCGCGCAGCTTGCGGGCGTGGAAGAGGCCGAGCAGCTCGACCCGCTCGAAGTGGGCGCGGCAGAGCTCGCCGAACTCTGCGGCCCGGTACTCCTTCACGTGCCACGGATTCTCCGACTTCTCGGCGCCGGGCG
>JBQCCT010000339.1:0-3342 GCA_051961955.1 Solirubrobacterales bacterium | reverse complement strand
CTTGGTCGCGACCAGGAGCTCGACCCCCTCGCCAGCGACGGCCCGAGCCTCCTCCAGGTTCGCCGCCACCCTGGCCGCGTCGATGTCGTGGATCAGCTCAGCCACCTCATCCCCCCTTCGATCCAGGCGATACCCGCCTGGCGGCCGGTGCGTCCGTCGTCGCGGCGATGGGAGAAGAAGAGCCCCCGCTCGCAACTGGTGCAGAGCCCAGCTGACTCGACCAGGTCGACGCCGGCCGCGGCGAGCAGGCGCCGCGCCACCTCGGGCAGATCGAGCATCCGCCCTGCGGCGACCCCCTCCCCCAGGTCGGCGAAAGAGTCCAGCACCTCCTCGCCGACCTCGTAGCAGCAAGGACCGATCCCGGGCCCGATCGCAGCGGCTTCTGCTTCGACCGCCTCAGCCGCGGCACCGACGATGCCCCCCGCAAGGCCCCGCCACCCCGCATGCACCAGCGCCAACCCTCCCGGCCCATACAACGCCACCGGCAGGCAGTCGGCGACGAACACAAGCGGGACAAGACCCGGCTCCGTCACCAAATGCCCATCCGCCTCAGCGATCCCTCCATCCCGTGGTTCCTTTCGCACCATATGCGTGTGAAAGGAACCACGGGATTGGGCGGTGGCGGTATTTGCCGGCTCGTTGTGGCGGAGTAGGCGGGTGCCGTGGACTTGGAGGGCGAAGACGATTTGCTCGGGCTCGCGGCCAAGGGCGCTGGCGAGGCGGCGGCGGTTCTCCGCGACTGCGTCAGGGTCGTCATCGGTGAGGATGCCGAGGTTGAGCGAGTCGAAGGGCGGCTCGCTGACACCGCCGAGCCGAGTCGAGAAGGCGGCCCGGGCGCCGCCGAGATCGGCCTCCAGCCACCTCACGCCTTCGTTGTCGCGCCACTCCATCGCCGGTAACAAAGCAGACGCGGGTGTCGGGCGAATCAATCAGTCACGCAGCGCCGCTGCCAGAGCCGTCGCCAGCTCCTCCTCGCGACCGCCGATCTCCCCTTCCAGCTTCGCCATCCGCGCCGCCCGCAGGCCGCGGCCGATCGCCGGCCCCTGCTCGATTCCGGCGGCGATCAAGTCGTCGCCACCGATCTCCAGTTTCACCCGGCGCCAGATGATCAGGTAGCGGTCGAGCCAATCGGCGCCCATCGCCCGGGCGAGGATCAGCTCGACGGGGTCGCGCCGCTCGGCCAGCTCGACCCCCTCCCCCGGCCGCGGCATCCACATCGAGGCCAGTATCTCCTCCCCGCCCGGCGGCCCCAGCGCCGCCGCGATCAGCGCCTGCTCGCGCGGCACGAAATCAGCCCAATGGGGGTTTTCCAGCAGCTCGTCGACCGCCCCCAGCAATGTGAGTCCGTCTTTGCGTAGGTGGATCAGGCCCCATGCGGCGAGCAGTTCAAGCCCCTCCCGGGCGCTTTCTTCGGCGGCAAGGCGCTCCAGCTCGGCGCGGCGGCGGTCGGCGGAGATCGTGGTCAGGTCCGTCTTGCGCAGCAGGGCCTCGGTTCCGGGCTCGAGCTGAAAGCCAAAGCGGGCCGCATAGCGGGCGGCGCGGATCGCCCGGGTCGGGTCGTCCTCGAAGGAACGATCGTGGAGGACCCGCAGCAGCCCTTGGTCGAGATCGGCGCGGCCGCTGTGGGGGTCGATCAAGCGCGGCTCCTCCGCCAGTGGGATTGCGATTGCATTGATCGTGAAGTCGCGGCGGCCGAGGTCCTCCTCCACGCTGGCGGCAGATGCGACCACCGGCAGCGCCCCCGGCTCCGGGTAGGTCTCGGTGCGGGCGGTAGCAATGTCGACCTCGTGACCCTCCACCTCGACCTTCACCGTCCCGAAGCGCGCATGCTCGATTCCGGCGCCGCCGAGGCGCTCGGCGAGGGTGGCGGCATCCCCCACCACGACTAAGTCAAGGTCGGTTCGTGGCTGCCCCAGCAAGAGGTCGCGGACGGCACCGCCCACGACGTATACGGGCTCCTGCGCCACCTGCCGCACCGTCTCCAGCTCCGGGTGCATGCGCAGGAGCGCGGCGGCGAGGTCATCCATAGAGCTCCCTACCATGATCGCTCCCGCGGATGGCTCAGCGAGATCGAGATCCCTTCGGCCAGGAGGAGCTGGCAGTCAACCGTGCCCAGCGGCGTGAGCAGGGGCGGCGACGCGTTCGCCGGCAGCGACTCTTGGCCGCTGGGGCGCTGGCGCTTGTCGTGGCTGGCGTGATCGCGGTGGTGGTCGGCGCCGGTGGAGGCGGCGGCAGCGCCACGCCGGCGAAGAACGCATCCGCGGCCAAATCCGGACAGCCGCAGGCGCATGGCGGCAGCTCCAGCGGAAAGGTCCGCAACGCCACCCCGCAACCCGACTGGAAGCCCTATACCGGGCCAGTTCCGATCCTTGAGTACCACGTCCTCGGTCGTCCCCAGGGTGAAGTTCCCTACCCGGAACTCTATGTACCGCGGGCCGCCTTCCGTAAGCAGATGGACTGGCTCGACCGGCAGGGCTACCAAGCGGTGACGCTGGAACGGGTCGAGGACGCCTGGTACCGCGGCGGCACCCTGCCGCCGAAGCCGATCGTGATCTCCTTTGACGACGGCTACCGGCCGCAGTACACCTTCGCGCTGCCGCAGCTGCGTCAACATGGCTGGCCGGGAGTACTGAACCTCAAGGCGGAAGGTTCAGACCTCTACGAAAGCAACGTCAAGGCAATGCTGAAGGCGGGCTGGGAGCTCGCTGCGCACACGATCCACCACTCCGACCTGACCACCCTGGAAGGGGCGGCGCTGGAAGAAGAAGTGGGCGGCTCGCGGAAGATGCTCCAGCGCGAATACGGCGTCCCGGTGAAGAATTTCTGCTATCCGGCCGGGCGCTTTGACGAAACTGTGATCGCCGCCGTCGAAGCGGCCGGCTACGAAGGGGCAACGACCGAGATCCCCGGCTTCGCGACCAAGGAAAGCCCCTACGAACTGGCGCGGATCGAGGTTCTTGGCTCTTGGGGCGTGGAAGCCCTTGCAGCCGCGCTTCATTAGAGGGACACCCGGTCCATCTACAGACGAACGGGGATGCCGTCCGCCGCCATCCGCTCCTTTGCCTCGCGCACGCGGTAGTCGCCATAGTGGAAGATCGAGGCGCAGAGAACGGCATCAGCGCCGCCTTTGTCGATCGCCTCACTGAGGTGCGAGAGCTCGCCGGCACCGCCGGAGGCAATCACCGGCACCCCAACCGCGTCCGCCACCGCCCGGGTCAGCTCAAGGTCGTAGCCGTCGTTGGTGCCGTCGCGGTCCATGCTGGTCAACAGCACCTCCCCCGCCCCGCCCTCGACCGCCTCTTCGGCCCAGCTGACCGCGTCGCGGCCCTCGACCCGCTTGCG